>WQRS01000077.1 GCA_009786615.1 Treponema sp.
GTTCTTTTGCCATCGCTGACCTTCACCGCCACCGCCGAAGTTGCCCGCTATCTTGGGGCAGAGGCGGTATTCGTGGACGTGGAAGAAGACCGCTTCAACATGAGCCCGTCCTGCCTTGAAATGACGCTCCAACGCCTTGCCAAGGGGCTTCCCGCCTACCCGCCGCGCGCGAGCGGAGCTTCCAGTACCGCCGAAGCCGCCACAGGTTCCGCCGGAACCACTTCCGCCGNAAGCGAGGGCTTTGGACCAAGCGGCAAGGCGGCGGCAGTGATACCGGTGCACTACGGCGGGCTTCCCTGCGATATGGACGCAATTCTTTCCATAGCGAAAAAGTACCGCGTCAAGGTGATAGAAGATGCCGCCCATTCCTTCCCTTCGCTAATCGAAGGCGGGCAAGGCTCCCCACGTTACGCCGGAACGCTCGGCGACGCGGGGGTTTTCTCGTTTTACGCCACAAAGACCATCACTACAGGCGAAGGCGGAATGCTTGTCACTAGCAATAAAGACATCGCCGAGCGGGTAAAAATCATGCGCTCGCACGGCATAGACCGCAGTGTTTGGAACCGCTACTCTGACTCAAAAGCCTCATGGTTTTATCAGGTGGTTGCCCCAGGGTTTAAGTATAATATCCCCGACATTCTTTCATCCATTGGGCGGGTGCAGTTGCGGCGGGCGGAATCTCTCCTGTCGATGCGGCACGAACTTGCAAGCCTATACGACACGGCGTTTTCAGGCGATGAGCGTTTTATCATCCCGCCGACAGGGTCAGGTGACGCGCGCCACCTTTATCCCTTGCGTCTGAAAACTGAAAATCTTTCCATAGGGCGTGATGAGTTTGCCGCGCAGATGCAGGAGCGCGGCATCGGCATTTCGGTGCATTTTATTCCGCTCCACACGATGCCGTATTACAAAGAGCGCTATTCCCTGCAAAGCGGCGATTTCCCAAACACACTTGATACTTTCAGTAAAAGCATCTCACTTCCGCTGTGGCCGGGCATGAGGGAAAACGAGGTTCACCGTGTAATTTCTGCGGCGAAAGACATAGCGGACAAATACGGCAAAACACGGTGAGGTAAGCAATTGAAAACTCATGAGCGCTTTGTCAGCGATATTTTTTTTGAAGATATGCTTTATGCCGTCACCATTCGAAGCCCTGTTTCAGGCGGCCGCTTAAAAGCAATCCGCTGTCCTTCCTTGCCGGAATCCAGCCGCCTTATCACAGCCGCTGATATACCGGGCAAAAATAAGCTCGGCTGTTTTCCCCTGCCAATTCTTGCGGATATTGAACTTACCTACATCGGTGAACCTTTAGCCATCCTTACAGGCCCGAATAAAGAGGAATTAAACGAGATTTTTCGGTCAACAATGGTGATCACTGAAGATAGCGAGGAGAATGAAAAGGCGAACGTTTTTGCTGTCCGCGAAATCATTTGTGGGCAGGCGGAGGAGCTTCTTGCCCAAAGCCAAAAAATCGTTTCAGGCACTTATCGCACAGGAACGCAGGCGCATCTGTATCCTGAGCCATGCGGCGCGGCAGTTTGCCTGTCGGAAGACGGACTTATAGTCTACACGGCAACTCAATGGCCTTACCATGTCAAACGTTCTGTGGAACAGGCTCTGGCTCAGGAAGGCTTAAACGTAAATGTAAAGGCAACTTACGCCGCATTTCATCTTGACGGAAAAATTTGGTATCCGTCCCTTGTCGCCTGCCATGCCTCAATTGCCGCTTTTGTCACCCAAAAACCTGTGAAACTCATTCTTTTAGGTGTTGAGGATTTCCTGTATTCGCCCAAACGAAACAAGGCTGAAATTACGNTGCAAAGCGCAGTCGGTGAAAGCGGAGAATTGCTTGCGACAGCNTTAAGCGCGGCATTACCTCTGGGTTCTCAAGGTTTATTCGCTGAAGAAATCATAGACCACACGTGCTNAGGCGCTTTTGGGCTTTACAGGCGAGAGGCGTTTAAAATCAATGCCGCTTGTGTGGGCAGCGCTATTCCGCCGCAAGGAATGATGGCAGGCTTNGGTCTTTCGCAGGGTTTTTTCGCGGCNGAACGGCACGCTTCGCGTATCGCGGACTCTCTTGGCGAAGACCCTGCGGTTTGGCGAAAAAACAATTTCCTTAAAGCAAAGCAAAACCTCCCGATCGGGACTTCGTTAAAAGATTCAGTCCCTTTGCCTGAACTCATCGATTCAGTTGCGGCCATGAGCGATTATTACCGCAAATGGGCGTCCTACCAAATGCAAAAAAACAGCCGCAGGGAAAAAGGCATACTTTTTTCTGATAAGCCTTTGCGCGGTATTGGCATTGCCGTCGCCTGTCAGGGGAACGGCTTTTTACACAACGATGAATGCGGCAACGGCAACTGCACGGTGGAAGTGTGCCTTGATATGGACAGCTCCCTTGTTATCAAAACAAGCGCGGTTTTTTCAGAGACGCAGCGTTTCCTGGATGCCGCTTCCGATGTTGGTGCTGTTGATACTGTTGATCTACAAAACGGTGAAACCCCTTGTCCGCCTCCTGTGATTTGGCAGGAAATGGCGGCATCCATACTCGGCGTGGAAAAATCCCTCGTCCGCGTAATAAGCGATACTTCACTCGCCCCTGATTCGGGAGCCGCAACTTTGTCAAGAAATATAGGTGTCATCACCAAACTCCTGGAGAAATGNCTGACAGCAATCAGGAGCAAACGTTTCAGGTCTCCTTTGCCTATAACGGTAAAAAGAACGACAAAATATTCAAGGGAAAGCTCATGGGGCGGCGGCGGGAAAAACATTTGCACTGATACTTTCTCAAGACCAAGCTGGGGTGCGGCGGTTGTCGAGGTTGAAATTGATTCATCGGTGCTTTTTCCGTTTGTACGCGGTGTTTGGCTTGTGGCTGACGGCGGGAAGATACTTTCCCAGCGCCGCGCCCGTGCCGCGCTCAGGTCGGGGGTTATACACTCTTTGAGCTGGTGCCGCGAAAATGAGCTTTATTACAAAGACGGCATTATTCCAAAAGAGTTGATTGCTCTTGAGGAAATGACTTCACCGCGTAACTGCCCGCCCATCGATGTGGATTTTATCTGGAACGACAGCGCAGACCCAAAAGGCATTGGCGATCTTCCCTTCTGCTGTGTTCCCGCAGCNTTCGTTCAGGCGGTCTCTCAGGCGCTGGATTATCACTTNGAGAAAATTCCGTTAAGTGAACGTGACATTTGGGAAGCGGCGCAGTTAGCGGCGCAGCCAACAGCACAACNGGCAGCGGAAACAACGGAGCAACTTGCGTCACAGCCGTCGNCTGCGCCGGCAGAACAGCAAGCCGAACAAAACGGAGGTAACGTGTGACGGTAGGATTTATCCTTAACGGGGAAGATGTGCGCATCACCTGCAATAGCGAAACAAGGCTAATCAACATATTGCGGGATGATTTTCACCTTAAAGCAAGTAAAGCGGGNTGCAACACAGGATTTTGTGGGGCGTGTACTGTACTTCTTGACAACNACATTGTGAAAGCCTGTTTGGTTCCGGCTTTTAAAATCAGGGGAAGGGAAATAATTACCGCCGAAGGCTTTTTGCTGGCGGATGATTATGAGGACATTGCGGAGGCTTTAGTGCAAGCCAGGGTGGAAAACTGCGGCTTTTGTTATTCCGCGACCGTGCTCACAATCGAAGCGTTATTGACCAAATTCCGCCGCCCTTCAAATGAAGAAATTTTATCCGCTCTTAACGGAATAAGATGCCGCTGTTCCGATCATGAAGCGATTGTGCGTTCGGTAAAGATGGCAGTTGAATTAAGGAGGCAAAGGATTTATGGCCGCACCCGGTAGGAGTGTTTTTTTCCCCGAAAGCTTATCTGAACTTTTTTCTTTGTGGAATAATTTCCCTGCAGCAACACTTTGTTCAGGCGGCACTTCTTTTATGCGCGAAGGCTTAAGCGAAGATCACAAACTTGGCAAGCACGTCATTTCACTGGACAAAATCGAAGAAATGCACAATATAAGCCGCACCGAGCGCTATTTGGAAATTGGAGCGGCAGTAAAATTAAGCCGGATCGAAGGTTTGGGGAAAATTGTCCCGCAAGCCCTCACCCATTGCATTACGCAGATCGCCTGCTTCCAAGTCCGTAATCAGGGAAGCATAGGCGGCAACATATGCTTCCCATCACAGCGTCTTGATACCCACGTGCCTATGATTGCACTTGACGCGCAGTACGAACTGCGCACCGCCGATTCAAGCCGATGGGTTTCTTCTTTGCGGTTTTCAGGATTGGCGGAGGGCGAACTTCTTTGGCGCATAAGGATACCGCTTGAGCCTTGGTCGTTTACTTCTTACCGCAAGTTCCGTCCTCCTGCCAATCAAGGCTGCGGTGGGGCGGCGCTGTTTATCATGCATAACGAAAAAGATGTGCTTAACAGTATACGGGTTGTTTATTTAAGCGGCGTGCCTATGCGGGAAAAAGAAGGGGAGAACATGCTTTCAGGAAAGCGCCTTCCAATAGACCGGAAAAGCGCGGATNCCTTTATCGAAAAGTGGAAAAGTTATTTGGCGGGCTCAGAAAGCCTGAACGCTGATATAGACGGCGAACTGAAAAAAGNGCAGATGATAAATTTCATAAAAACCTTGCTTCATCACATTACAAATTAGAGAAAAAACAGAAACTGGACTAGAACCATGGCTTTAGTTTGTGCATAATGGTTGACATGAGAGTCAAGCATAAACTATTAACGAGGGAGTATCTGCCGTTTAGCTTTATGATATTGGTCAACCTTGGTCTCATGGCAACGGCGTTTGCCGTAGATTCACCTCAAGAATTATTCATAGGGTTTGCCGAAATAATTCAGTCCCGTTCCATTTTGGTCACAGACTATGTGGCGATAGGCGGAATTGGAGCAACGCTTTTTAACGTTTCCATTGTCGGTCTTTCCACTGTGTTCATGCTGATACGGTTAAAACTTAAACCCTGCGGCGCTCATATTATGGCTGCCTGGCTTTCCATGGGCTTTGCGTTTTTCGGCAAAAACGTCTTCAACATGATACCGCTGACATTCGGTGTGTGGCTTTATGCGAAGTACACAAAAGTTGAGTTTCAAAAACTGTACCTTGCAGCCCTGCTTGTGGCAACCTTAAGCCCAAGCATAAGCGAAATCGCGTTTTTGGGAATATTCAGCCCTGTAGCTGAAATTGCCGTCGGCGTTTTAATTGGTTTTTGCGTGGGCTTTATTTTTCCGGTCGTTTCAGCGGAATCGCTTAAAGTGCACAGGGGTTTTCAGCTTTACAATATGGGTTTTTCAGGCGGACTTATTGCGACCTTGCTTGCGACCTTGTTTATGAACTTGGGCATTGAAATATTACCCGCAAATTATTGGAGTTACGGCAACAATGTCTTTTTTGCGTGGTTATTGTATTCTATCTCTATTATTCTGCTTATGTTTGGGCTTTTGTCGGGTCTTGGAAACGAGAGCTTAAAAGTTAGCGTGATTTCTTCGCTGAAGAATTACTGGAAGATGCACAAACATTCCGGGCGGCTTGTGACTGATTATTATGATCTGTACGGAAAAAGCGTTTACATAAATCTGGCTGTTCTTTGCGCGTTTGGAACAACGGTAACGCTGGCTTTGGGCGCTGAGCTAAACGGCCCGACACTTGCGGGCATTCTTACCATGATGGCTTTTGGAAGCCTTGGAAAACACATCAGAAATGTGGTGCCAATTGTAATTGGCGCAACCTTGTCAGCTTACGTAAACAATTGGGATCCGGCAGCTCCCGCCAATATATTGGCGATTTTGTTTTCAACAGGACTTGCGCCAATTGCGGGCGCCTTTGGGCCTGTGTGGGGAATAATCGCAGGCTTCTTGCACGTAAATGTCGCAAATTACATAGGTGACTTAAATCAGGGCTTAAATTTGTACAACAACGGGTTTGCCGGAGGACTTGTCGCTTTGTTTTTGCTGCCGATAATAGGCATTTTCAAAAAGGACTCGACGTTTGACAGCATAAAGTGAAAATCGCGGCTGTCTGCAAGAAAGCTATTTTGGGCAGCCACATATTATTAAAGAGTTTTTATGAACTGATTTTAAGCGAGAATGCGGCTTTCCAGCTTTTTTCTTTACCGAGGGAAACAGGGAAAAACGGCATGATGCATGTGGATTGATAATTTTCTTTGGCTGATAAGCTGCCTGTGTTGGAGCGGATGTGAAAAATTTTGGCTTCAAACAGGCGGCTTGCCTCAAGCGTTAATATCGCTTCGTTTTTTATGTCCTGAAACTCAAGTTCTTTTATAGCGCGTACCACCGATGAATCGCTAAAAATGAGACATTCCTTTGCTCCGTCCCGGTTTGGCAGAATACGCAGGCAGTTTTCCCCTTCGCCGGAAAAGGAAATATCAATTTGCGGACAAAAAACAAAATTTAAAGGATTTTCCCCAGAGTTTTTTAATAT
>WQRS01000078.1 GCA_009786615.1 Treponema sp.
GGGCGAAGCATAATCCGGTTTCGGCATTGGAACAGAAGGAGATTGTATTTCAGGTTCCGTGTTTAAAATCTCATTCACTCTTCCCAAACTCACAGCTCCACGCTGTATCATGTTGACAACCCAGCCTGCACCCATAAGCGGCCAAATGAGCATTTGCAAATACCTGAAAAGCGCTACAAGATCGCCCGGTGTCATTTGACCTTCAATTACCCGAATGCCGCCAACCAATAATACAATAAGAACAGTAAGCCCTGAAAGGAAAGCGACAAAGGGAAAAAAGAAACCGAACATTCTCACCAGCGCCATGTTTGAGTCACGGTAATTATCGTTTAAATCGGCGAACTTTTTTACAAACCACCATTCTTTGACAAACGATTTTATCACCCTGATACCGGAAAATGTTTCCTGCGCCGCATCACTTAAATCCGAATACGCCTCATGCGCGCGGCGGAAGCGCTTGGAAATTGCTTTACCGAAAACCAAAATTAAAATCGTTATAAGCGGAAGCGGAAGTACCGCCCACATCGCCGTGTTTGCGTCTTGAATAAAAATAATTACCAAAATTGCGGTCGCCATTACCGTGCCGTCAATCAACGCAACAAATCCCATGCCTATTGATTCACGCACAGCGTTTAAATCGTTTGTTCCGCGCGCCATAAGATCGCCAATTTTATTTCGCTGATAAAAACTGTAGGAAAGACTAAGCAAATGAGTGAAAAGTTTTTCGCGAAGTTCCGCTTCAATTCGCCGCGAAGAACCGTGAATAAAATAGCGCCACAAAAAACGCCCGGCGGTAATTATTCCCATAAGCCCAACCATCGCCGCGGCGGGAACAATAACCGAGCGCAGTTCAAAAGCGCCAAGCGCTATTGTGTCCACCGCCTGGCGCATAAACTGCGGAATGATCACTTGAGCGGTATCTACGATGAGCAAAAAAAACAGCCCTATCGCGTAGCGGAACCTAAAGCGGCGGAAATACGGGAGCAGTGTTTTGTATTCTTTTAGGGAATATTTGGCGGAGCTTTCAGCCATTATTAAATTCTCTTCAAAGCCGCCTCATCTTGTTTTTTCATGTCAAGTTCAAGTTTTGAGCTCCAGATACCGGCTTTTTTCTTTATGGTCTCAGCATCATCGCGCTCGCCCAAAAGTATATGGACTCTTTTTAGCGCGTTAAGAAAATTCACCCCCATCTTAAAATCGTCAATGCGGTTTGTTGAAAGCTCATATTTCTCCCGATAGCGCGTTGCCGCATGAAGGAGAAGGCGCTTCATAAGTCGCAGGTGATAAACTGTCGGTTCGTAATCAGGCGAGCGTGGATCGGTATTCGCAACAGCCGATTTTAAGTCGATGATGTTTTTTGCCACAGCGGCATATCGCCCCTCAAGTTCGACAAATGCCCAGCGCCACTTGGTGTTATCCCCGTAGGCGCTTTCCAAAAGCTCCATCGCAAGACCGAGCTTGCGGACTATATCATAGCGCATCTGCGCGTCAACTGTTGAAATCTCGCCAAGGCGCTCTTCGTATTCGGAAAACGGCGCGTCAATGAGCGGGCTTACCACTTCCTCAAGATAAATGACCGCCTTATAAAGCGATTTGCGCCCGTCGTTCAGCGCCTCTTCGCTTCGCTGTTTAAGCATTGACTGGGAAACGCCGCCTAAAACGATGTAATTGGATGCCAGAAAAATCATTTCATCGGCAAGAATCAGGCGCTGAGAAGCCGCCCCTTTGCTGTCACGTTTTATAACTTGCAGCAAAGTCTGCTCCCGTTTCAAAAGCAATTGGATTGTCGCCTTATANGGTTTTATTTTTTCAAGATAATTATAACGTTCTTCGTTAGAAATCTTTGCCATCTAATTTTCTCCGCTAACGGTCTTTCCCGTATTTTACCAGCAATTCGTCTGCATGCGCCATAGCAGCTTTGCCCGATTCGCCTGCAAGCATTCTGGCAATCTCTTGCCTGCGCTCATCAGCGCCCAAAAGGGAAACGCTTGTAACCGTACGTTCCGTTGAACCTTCCATAACCACCTGCTTTTCCACCCTTAAGTGATTATCGGCTCTTACGGCAATGCTGGCAAGATGGGTCACGCAAAAAATTTGCTTGCCCCGCCCTATTTGGGCAAGATACTCACCTACCGCCAAAGCCACTTCCCCTCCTATACCAGTGTCAATTTCGTCAAACACAAGCGTTTGCGCATCGGCGCTTATTTGCCCGCCGCCGCACAGTATCGTCTTGATGGCAAGCATCACACGCGAAAGCTCACCCCCCGATGCAATGCGGGCAAGTTCCTTTAACGGCTCACCGGCATTGGCTGAAAACATAAACTCCACATCATCCGCTCCCCAGGGACCGCAGACCAGACTTGCGCTCTTTTCGCCGGAAGTTCCTGCTGCGGTCTTTGCGCCCACAACGGCAGAAAAAACGGCGTTGGGCATACCAAGGCTTGAAAGAATCCCCGTAATGCCTGAACTAAGCCGCTTTGCCCCCTCACAACGTTTTACGCTGAGCGCCTGCGCTTTGGAACCAATATCTTTTTCAAGGCTGCCTATTTCGGCTTTGAGCTTATCCCTGTTTTCCTCCGTTGCCGAAAGCGCCTCAATTTCCGCCTCGGCTTCGGCTTTGTAGGCAAGAATACCATCTTCATCCGAAAAAATATCACCCTGAAAACCGCCGCCGCCGGATGCTGGAGACGGGCGGTACTTTTTCTTCATCTTGTAAAGCATCGAAAGCCGTTCTTCCACTTCTTGAAGGCGCTCAGGGTCGTAAAAAAGCGCATCGCGGTAACTTCTAAACTCCGAGGCAATATCTTCAGCCTCGTAGTACAAATCTTCGATGCGCTTAAAAGCGGCGAAAGGGTTGAGTCGATGGAAGAAGCGTTTTCAAGTGCATTTTTGGAACGCCTGGCGAGGCTGAAAAGCGAAGGCTCACCATCATACAAAGCATCAGCGGCTGTATCGGCGTTTGAGCTTAATTTCTCAAAATCAGAAAGCCTCTGGGCTTCGGCCTCAAGTTCCTTTATCTCCCCTCTTTTTGGGGCAGCTTTGGCGATTTCTTCCACTGCAAAAGAAAGTATCTGAAGGCGATCTTCCCGCTCCCGCTGTGAAGTAAGCGAAGTCTGCAAGGTTTTCCGCTTTTCGGTGAGTTCCATAAAAACCCGGTTAAAAGCCGCCACCTCAGTTTCAAGAGCTGCAAAGCGGTCAAGGTACAAGCGGTGGGTTTCCTTGCGCAAAAGCGACTCGTGGTTGTGTTGACCGTGAAGGTCAAAAAGAAACGCCATGAACTCCGCAAGATCGCCGCGGGTTACAGGCACATTCTGAATATAAATGGAACTTCTGCCCGATGATTTTACCGTCCGTCTGATAACCAGCCGTGAATCATCAACTTGTATATCGCGGCCATTCAGCCACTGAATCGCGTCGCGGTTTTTGCCGTTTACTTCGACCACCGCCGAAACACTTGCTTCATCCCGCCCCGTTCGTATTACTTCCGCATCAGCCTTGCTCCCCAAAAGAAAGCTCAACGCACCCACGATGATGGATTTCCCCGCTCCCGTTTCCCCNGTAAGTACGGAAAACCCGTTTTCAAGGGTTAGGGTGAGGCTGTCCACAAGGGCAAAATTCCTGATGCTCAGCTCCTCGATCAAAGCTCCCCCCCAACAGTCTTAATACAGCTGTCCTCCTGGGTATTGCCGCCTGACCACGCCAGTTTGGTTCTAAGAGCCTGCAAAAAAACCTCGCGGTCGCTGGCGATTAAAAGGCTGTGGTAAGGCGCTTTTTTTAGGAAAATTTTGTCGCCGCCTGAAAGCTTCTGTATGACCTGCCCGTCCACAGTGAGTAGCACCCCGCTGCGTTGTGTTTTTGGGACTTCAATCATGATCGTTTCCGTAGCGGAAAGCACAATCGGGCGATGGGAAAGGGTGAAGGGGCAAATCGGATTTAGCACAATCGCCTCCATTTCAGAATCGATGATTGGACCACCTGCCGCAACGCAATGGGCTGTCGATCCTGTAGGCGTGGCGATAATAAGCCCGTCACAACGGTAGGTGATGAGTTTGGAAAAATCCATATTGCCCTCATGGCTATAGGATACATCAAGCGACAGTATTTTCGCAATGCCTGAAACTGATATTACCACGTCGTTGAGACAGCAGCCTTTCAGCATTTGCTCCCCCCCGCGAATAACCGTAACTTCAAACATGAGCCTGCGCGATATATTTTCCTTCCCCTCAAGCCACCGGCAAAAAACCTCCCGCCATTGGGACGGTTGAACGCCTGTGATGAAGCCGAAAGTGCCAAGATTCACCGGAAAAATAGGAATGCCCAAAGGAGAGACTGTTCGGACTGCGGACAAAACTGTCCCGTCCCCGCCGAGGCTGATTGCCACATCATAACCGGCTTCAGTGTGAAAATCAGGCTTTCCCTTAAACGAAAACGCGTCCGCCTCGATTTCTAAGGAATACAATTCACGCTTTACCTCATCGCCCAACAGCCGCGCCTGTTTTCTTTTGGGGTTTATAAACATGATTGCCCGTCGTATGCCAGCCCCCTTCATAGAAGCTCCTAAGGCAAAGTCAAAATCAGCTTTGAAATTTTCTCCGCATCCGTCATTTTGAGGCGGGGATACAGGGGAAAAAGGACAGTCCGAAGAGATAAGGAATAAGCTTCGGGGCACTGCTCAGGCGATATTGCCCCGCTTCCAATGAGAGTATTATCAAAGGCGTTTTCCACAGCCATTTCTTTTTTCTTTGCATACGCCTTTACATCTTTAACCCCGGTTTCCAAAATCAGGGGAAACGCGTAATTGTTGTACTCCACATCGGCGTTGACAAAACGCTTGTGCCGCGTCATCGCCGCCGCCTGCGCGTAAAGACTCGCAATTTCGCGGCGTTTGGCAAGATTCTTCGCCGCTTCCCTGAACTGTACCACAGCCAGCGCCGCGTTCATGTCAGGNAGTCCGTATTCAGGCGGCATATCTTCAAAGCCGCGAAGAACCGACGCATTTCGGCGGCTCATTGCATACAATAGCGCGCCGCCGCCGGAGGTAAGCATATCCCGCTCCTCAAGACCGAGGATCGTAAACACCCCGGAATCGCCTGAAGAAACGATGCCGCCTGAAAGAGGTGGATTATTCTCTCCCCCGCCGGCACTTTGCGGCGAGGCGGCNGCCGCAACATCAGAACTTCCCTTCTGGCTGTATGTGCCGTAACTATGCGAGCAGTCTTCNATNACGGGTATGCCAAGTTCGGCAATTGCCTGAGCATCGCTTAAATAACCTAAGGTGTGGTGCAAAACGATACCACGCACATCAAGTGTTTGTGGTTTGCTTGCAATTGCCTTTTCCACAGTCTCAAGGCTTACACAAGCGGAAGCAGATGGAACATCACAGTAAAGTGGAACAAGACCTAAATCCTTGATAACAAAATCGTAATAAAGAGGTGAGAGCGCGGAAACCAAAATGCCCTGCCCTCTTTCCAAACCGAGCGCTCTAAGGGCAAGANTTAATGCGATGGCAGGACTGCGAAGTGAAAGGCAAAAATCAAACTTGAGTNTTTCCTTTGCCGTTTGAATGAGAACCTTAGCTTCCCCGCCGGGCCCAATCTTATCTTGCACCATCGCAGTCAACACAGCGTCCATTTCTTTCCGCCTGATGGTGGGAGAGTAGGCTTCGATTTTCATTTTGCCGCTTACCCTCGCAGTTCGGCTATTTTTTGCAGCTCTCTGGGGTTAAAAATATCACGAATGTTCAGGATAATAAGATAACCTGACTCCTGGCGCACAACGCCTTTTATGTATTCAGCCCCTATGCCGCTTACCATTTGCGGCGGCGGCTGAATTTCTTCCTTTTCNACAGTGACAACACGCGAAACTCTGTCAATGATGATGCCCAGTTTCATCCCGTCAATGTTCAGGATGATGAACGCCGATAAAAGCTCATCTTCATCAGAAGCAGCCGCTTTTTTCAGGTGAAATCTTTTATGCAAATTGATAACAGGAATTATTTCGCTGCGAAGGTTGAAAATACCTTCTACATACGCAGGTGCATTGGGAATATCACGAACGTATTGCACCCTTACTATTTCCTTCACTTCCATAATGCTCACACCGTATAGTTCTTCCCCAAGCTGAAAGGTTACTAATTGGTTAGATTCAGACATATTTTTCTCCCTTTCCAAACCCATCGAAACTAGGGTAGATAATTCAAGATCTTCGCCAGATACTATATAATTGTATCACTGCCGAACACTTTCTTCAAGGGGATAAGTTAAAAAAAAGCCGCAGTGTTTTTTCCAATATGGCTACAAGGGCAAAAAAAAGCCTGGCGACGACCTACTTTCCCGCCCCTTAAGAGGCAGTATCATCGGCGCGGGAGGGCTTGACTTCCGTGTTCGGGATGGG
>WQRS01000079.1 GCA_009786615.1 Treponema sp.
TGTAGCAGTGTTTAAATATGCAAATCATCTGGGATAACGAGAAAAACCGCAAACTCATTTTGGAACGGGGATTTTCGCTTGAGAAATTTGCAGAACTGATCTTTGAGAAAAAATACTGTGCTGTCTTAAAAAATCCCTCAAGGACGGAGCAGAGAATTTTTATCATCCCTTTTCAGGATTATACGTATGTTGTACCTTTCGTAATCGATGCTGAACAGAATATCATCCTGAAAACCGCTTTCCCAAGCCGAAAATACCATAAGACCTATGGAGGAAAAAAGTGAAAGTAAAGCTGGATAAATTTGAGCAGTCCATCGAGGACAACGCTGAAAAGTTCATTCCCCTTTCAGATGCTGAAATGAGCGAAGTGGAATACATAATTAACGCTGCAAACAAAACCAAAAACATCAATATCCGCATTTCGGCGCACGTTATTGAGAAGGTCAAACAAAGAGCCGCAGAGGAAGGCATCCCATACCAGACCCTTATTTCCAGCATAATCCACAAGTATATCACCGGAAAACTGGTGGATGAACGAGCGGTGTTAAAATCAATGGAGCTATTGCGCTCTTAGCCTGCCAGTTCATGTGCCGAAATAAGCAGTCGGTTTTGTGCGTTTCGTGCCTTCGCTCCTACTCAAACGCCGCGCAGCAGTATAGCCTCCGCTTCGGCATTCCACAGCCCGCTGTGTGCTTCGCAGCTTTTGTGGAGTGCGACAAAAAGCGGGTTTGTCCGCCCAAGCTCTTCAAAATCGGTAAGCGCTGTCAGCGGCATATTGATGTGGGTATACGTTAAAATCTTTCCGGCTTTCAGGTTGGGCAGATTAGCGACCGCGTTGGCGGTGGCATCAATTCCGCAAATGTGCGTTACCATGACAGCAGGGCGCAGTTTTTTTGCCGAAGAAAGTTTGAGTGCTTCCCGCAGATCATCGGTGTTGCCGCCTGTGCTTCCCAAGATGTGGGTACTCGTGTAATGGCAGTTGTACAAATTGATCATGGCGGAAAAGTTTTTGTCTTCAGGGCCTGCAAAAAAGTTAAGACAACCGTCAAATGCCATGAGCCTGTCGCCAAGTTCGGCAAGTTCCCGCACCGGGGCATAGACAAAAACATCGTCGAACCCGTGTCCTTCTGTAATGCTCATTAGGAACGCGTAAATGTCGTCATGATCTTTGGCATTTACGAACTGTAAATCAACGCCATGTTTTTTCGCCAGTTCAGGCGGAAGCAGATGTTCCGCACGGCGCAATCTTCCGGCATCCACATCGCTTACCACAATGCGGGAAGGGCGATTTCCGGCAAAAATAGGATACTCCACAGCGCCAAGTCCCATAGGGCCTGCGCCTCCCAGAATAAGCACGTTTCCGCCTGGCTTTATACCCATAGCATGATCGTAATTTTGCTTGTTGGTGTGGTACATCATGTTGTAGCCGCCGATAATGCAGCTCATCGGCTCCGCCAGCGAAGCGTAAAAATAAGCGTCCCCGTCATAGTGAAGAAGGCAGCCTAGTTCCATGACTTCCTGCGGCAGAATACAGTATGTGGCGTTGCCGCCGAAAAACTCATACGAGTAGCCTGGTGAGGCAAGGCTGCCTTTGTAGTTAAGCGCCGGCTGCTGGGCGAACTTGTCTCCGACTTTGAATTGGCTCTGCCATTTGGCTCCAACTTGCACAATATCGCCTGAAAATTCATGCCCGATGATAATGGGATTTGTATCGACATTCTGCGGGCAGCGTTTGTGATTCTTGCCCATCTTGAGGAGTTTCCATGTTGACATACAGATGCTGTCGCTGACAATCCTTACAAGAATTTCATCGTCTNTGATTTCAGGCANCTCAAACTCCTCAAGCCGTAAATCATCTGCGCCGTAAAGCCTAACCGCTTTTGTANTCTGACCCATTCATGTCTCCTTATCCAATTTTTGTAATATGCGTTTTGCTTAAAAGCTCATTCACAAGTGTGCGCTCAGGCGGATTTGTTCCCTCGGTGGTGCAGGCTCCGGCGGAAGCGGCCATCGCAAGCGCAAAACAGCGCTCTTCATCCAACCCCTGCTCAAAGCCGTAAGCAAGCGCCGCCGTCATGCTGTCGCCCGCCCCCACCGTTGACTTCACTTGCACAGCAACGGCTTGAGCGCGCCATGTTCCGTTTGCGCTTACAAAAAGCGCGCCGTCTATTCCCATGGAAAGGGCGACCAATTGGACTCCCTTCTCCAAAAGAGAGCAGCAAAGTTCAACAAGTTCCGCTTCAGTTGTTTTTCCGTTGTCGGTACGATTAAAGTACTGCAAAAGTTCGTACCTGTTGGGTTTTATATAGTTCGGGATTTCGTTCGGTGCCGATTTCAAAGCCAGCTTTAACGCCTCGCCGTCCGCGTCAAGAAAAACCTCCGCGCCGCTGCGCCGCAGCAAAGTAGTGAGCTTTTGGTATGTGTCAATGCCAAGCCCTGACGGAAGGCTTCCGGAAAGGATTATTGTGTTGGTGCTTTTCGCATACGCAGAAAGCTTTCTTTCCATTTCAAGCCATTCGGCGGCGCTGATTTTTGGCCCCGGCTCGTTCAGTTCGGTGAGTTCGCCTTCCGAATCAATCACTTTGAGGTTTGTGCGCGTAACTCCTGCGATGCGAAGGAAATCAGCGTTTAAACCTTTGGCTGAAACAAGCGACAGCAGCTCTTCTCCGGAACCGCCGCCTGCAAAACCGGTGGCAATGCTGTTTCCCCCAAGCGCGCTTATTACCGAAGAGACGTTAAGTCCCTTTCCTCCGGCATCAAGGCGCAGGTCGTGCAGGCGGTTTAAGCCTCCGGTTTTCATTGTGTCCACGTTGGCGGTTTTATCCAGAGCCGGATTTAAGGTTACCGTAATTATCATACGCCGGTTCCGCTCAATATTCTGTAAACCTCTTCACGGCTGGCGGTTTTCACAAGGCGCAGCGTGTCTTCTCCGGTTTCCAGGTGATCCACCACGTTTCCCATTATGTCAAGATGTTCGTCGCCTTTTGCCGCAATGCCTATCACGAGGTACACTTTTGAATCGTGCCAGTCAACGCCTTCGGGGTACGAAAGCACGACAATACCCGTGCTGATTATGTCTTTTTTGTAATCGTCTTCGCCGTGNGGAATTGCGATGTAATTNCCGATTCCGGTTGAAAAGGAACGATCACGCTTGATCATCCCTTCTATATACCGCTCGGTAATGTAGCCTGAATCCAACAGCATCTTGCCGCAGCGCCGTATCACATCTTCCCTGCCAGCCGTGCTCTGGTTAAGGATAATGTTTTCTTTTTTTAAAATTTCGTTCATGGTTTTCTCCGAAAAGCCCCCTTGCATGTCCGGCTATAAGTTTGCCGTCAAAAATTCTTTCGCCGCTTCTGACGCGGCAGCTTCATCTTCGCCTTCTGCCCTCACCATAATGGTTTGACCGCATTTTGGNCGCAGCTTCATAAGCGCGATAAGCTTTTTNCCGTCCGCGNTTTGTTCGTCTTTGATAACAGTGATCTCGCTTTTGAACGCCTGCATTTTCTGCGTGAAAAGCCCCGCGGGGCGGGCATGAATNCCGTTGGGGTCGCGTATTGTAAAAGAAAACTCAATCATGACGCACCCTGTTTTTTAAGCGCTTCTGTCAGTTCGCCNTATTCNGGCGCACTTAAGAAATCAGTTACGGTGACAAGGCGGGCATTGGCGTTAGCCCCGCGCGCACGTTCAGCCAAATCCCTGTGACATACAATTATGTCAACATCGGCGGGAACTTCGCCCACGGCGGAGTGTATAACGGTAATACCTGAAATTCCTGCCTCTTGAAGTTTCTTCCGCAGTTTTGTAGCTCCCATTGCACTCGATCCCATTCCGGCATCACAGGCAAAGACAATCTTTTTCACCGCGCCGCTTATTGNAGCACCTCCAGCGATTACGNTGCNGGTCTGTGCGGCAAATCCCTTGGATTCGGCTTTGAGTGTNTGCGCCTGAACTTGCGCGGCTTCAAGGCTGGCATCGTCTTTTCCAAACATTTTAAGCAGTATCATGGCAAGCACAAACGTAACTGCCGTGCTGATAAGTATGGCGAGTATATTGGCAAAGTGCGCGCCGCTTGGCGTCATGATTAACTGCGCGAAAATTGATCCCGGAGCAGCAGGGCCGACAAGTCCGCCGCCGAAAACTGTCAANGTCAAAACGCCTGAAAATCCGCCGCCTATCATGCTCAAAATGAGTATGGGGTTCATAAGAACAAACGGGAAATATATTTCATGTATTCCGCCGAAGAAGTGAATCACGATAGCGCCTGATGCGCTTGATTTTGCCGTTCCTTTGCCGACCAAGAGGTATGCCAAAAGAAGCCCAAGTCCGGGGCCGGGGTTTGATTCAATCATGAAGAAAATTGAGCGTCCCACTTCTTCAGCCTGCGCCATGCCCAGCGGGGTAAACACACCGTGGTTTATAGCGTTGTTCAAAAACAGCACTTTTGCAGGCTCAACTATGATGGAAGTGAGCGGAAGCAGTCCGGTATCGACAAGCCAGCCGACCGCGTTGCCCAAGCCCACAGTCAGAACCTGCACAACAGGCCCGATGATGATGTTACAGATAAGCGCGAGTGCGCCGCCGATGATGCCGGATGAAAAAAGGTTTACAAGCATTTCAAAGCCCGCCGGAACCCTTTTCTCAAAAACATCGTCAAACTTCCTGATACAGAAACCGCCGAGAGGGCCTGCAATCATCGCGCCCAAAAACATGGGAATGTCCGTGCCGACAATAACGCCCATTGTGGCAATTGCGCCGACAACGCCTCCGCGCGCGCCTTTTCTTCCGGCGATCATACCGCCTGTGTAGCCGATAAGCAGCGGCAACAGATAAGTGATCATCGGGCCGACCAGCAAAGCCAGCCGCTCGTTGGGAAGCCATCCCACGGGGATAAAAAGCGCCGTGATAAGCCCCCACGCAATGAATGCGCCAATGTTCGGCATGATCATGCCGCTTAAATACCGACCGAATTTCTGCACTGATTGTTTAACCATTTTTAACTCCTCATTCAATTTTGTTCTTTTGCCTTATGCATTTTAGACGCAGATCGAGCTTTTAAAATTGGCAATTGTGCATTTTGTAGAAAAACACGCAGATTTAAGGCTTATACAAAACCGCCGTTGTTAAGATTATGGAGGTAATAGCTTGATCTGTCAAGTAAGCATTTGAAAAAACGCCGCGCCTGACAACACTCGGCGTGTGCGGGGGCGTTACTGCGTCAAATCTTCTGCGACAAACGACCTGCTGGCTGTGATCTCCATGTTGCCGTAAATCCGCAAGATCTCGCTTCGTATTGCTTGTCTGCTGTCTGCGGTTGTCAGGGTTAGGGTTAGTAGGTATTCGCCTGCGGGTAGGGTGCGGGTGTCAAAACGGGCGGCGGCTGAAGCCCCAGCGGTTGGTGTTCCTTCGAGGTAAAATACATGGGCTGCTTGTGTGCCGTCTGTCCAGCCAACGCCCCACGGTATAAGCTCCATTCGGGCGGTCTGGACTATGGCGGGGAACGTGATGATCCAGCGGAATGTGCCTGTGTACCGGCTGTCAATCAAGGGGAGTAAGCGCACAGGGGTAGAGATGGTGTTTGCCGCATTTTCGCTGACTGTTACCCCTGCAAGGTAAGCTCTGGCCATTGGCACGAGTTCACCGCCCACGTTGAAAAACGCAGTCGCATTGACGTTCCATGTGCCGGATGGTACTTCTACCGTGGCGCTCATTCCTGTCAGCTGCCTTGTTTCAGTTTCGCCCCTGCCGATAGCGTGGACAAAAAGCAGGTCAATCCGTGCGGGATTTTCGCTTGGCCAGCCGCCGCCGGGCATTATCGCCCGTGAAGCCAGCGGCACTTCGCCAATTGGCGGCAGAACAAAGTTCAGCGTCAGACTGCCCGGAGGCCCCAACTCAATTGTGTCCAGCGGGCTTGTGCAACTGGCAAGCATAAGCAGCAAAAGACTCACCGCAATCGCAGCGAAGGTCTTCTTTGTGGTGGTGTTTTTGTTAGTGTTAAACATTCTCATTCGGGTTTCCTCCTGCTTACCGCACATTGATGGCTATTACCCGGCTGAATGAGCGGCCGCCAATAGTTCCAATCACCGTTATGTGGTGATTTCCCGCTGCAAGCGGAGTACCGCCGTGGAAAGTGCGGTTTAGGTTCAGTGTATTGCCGTTGTTCGTGGTGGAGGCGGGTGGAACTTCACTACCTTGAAAAATCCAGCGGACGTTTGCACCGGATGGCACGTCGATTACAGTGAAGGGCACTGAAACGTAACCTGAGATGTTCGGGCCTCGTATCGCCGCCGCTGGGGCATGGCTTGTGATACTTGCGAAAGTAATCGACGTAACCGGAGCAGCACCAACGGACGGCGGTGGCGGGCTGACAGGAGGTGGAGTGGTCGATGTTGC
>WQRS01000080.1 GCA_009786615.1 Treponema sp.
TGGGATGCCGCCCTCCAAAAACGCACGCTTGCGAAGGTTTTCGGCAGCGGCGTGGAAATCAATATGCTTGATATTTCCGGCGAAGTCGGCAAGCTTATTCCGTCAGTTGCGGGTAAAAGCCTTGTTCGCATAAAGGAGCTTTCCCGCTCCGCAAAATATCAAGACAGCGAAATGGATGAGCTTGAAGTGTTTGTAAGTCTTTTTTCGTCGTTTGTTAAACAGCGGGAAAAGCATTTCAGCGAGGACGATGCGTATGATCTTCAACTTGTATGCCTTGGAACGATAGCGGACATAATGCCGCTTTTGCACGAAAACCGCATCATCGTAAAACAGGGACTTCAAGCTCTTGTGCAAAAACCGCGCCCGGGGCTTTCTGACCTGCTTTTTAAGCTGCAGCTTTCAGGCAGAAACTTTGGCGCGACAGATATTTCGTGGATACTTTGCCCCGTTATCAACGCGGCAGGCCGCATGGGAAAACCCGGCAAGGCGCTGGAACTCATTTTGGAAAAAGACCCGCAAAAACGGGAGGCGCTTGCAACGCAGCTTATCGCCATGAATGAGGATCGCAAAAAAATCGGGGAAGAAACGTGGACGCTTGCCGAACCTTTGGCGGCGGACAATTTGGATACATACCAAAACAAGCTTGCGGTGGCATACGGCAATACAATTCCGCGCGGAGTAACAGGCATTATGGCAAACCGCCTTTCAAACCGCTTCAAAGTGCCGTCTCTTGTGGCATCAGTCGGCGAGAACGTCATTGTCGCTTCGCTTCGTTCCGCGCGCGGCTACGATCTGCGTTTTCTGCTTGAGCCGCTTTCAGACCTTTTTATAGATTGGGGCGGACACGACTTTGCCGCCGGTTGCAGCCTCAGCCGGGAAAACTGGCAGCCGTTTTTGCAGCGCCTGCAATCTGTCGCCGCGGACATACAACTGCAAACTGATGAGGGCGGGGAGACGCTTAACGTTGACGCTGAGCTTCCCCTTTCTTACCTCACGCCTGATATTTTCGCTCTCATAAACCGTTTTGAGCCGTACGGGGAAGGTAACGAAACGCTCACGTTTGTCGCCAAGGATATGCGCATTGCCGACATCAACCTTATGGGAAAGCCTGAGGCAAAGCACGTTAAGCTGACGATGGACACGGGAAAACACAAATGGCCTGCGGTATATTGGCAGGCGGCGGAGAAGGTGCGGCGTGATTTTGACCTTGGAGATCAAGTTGATTTGGCTTTCAAAATTACGCGTAACTATTTTAAAGGTAACGAAACACCACAGTTAGTTGTTAGCGATTTAAAGAGGAGTAAAATATGATGAAAACGAAATCAAAGCGGTTTGGGATGCGCGTATTTCCCATTTTTCTTTCTGCCTTGTTTCTTTTAGGATGTACTTCCGCCGCGGAAGCCGATTCGGTTTACGCCGATTATGACGCATATGGACTTCCCGTTTATGCTTACACCGAGGATACCGTCTACATAGCTGACGGCGCATACGCCGCCGAAGCGGATGCTGCCGCCGCTTATGATGTCGCGGAAGTGCCACAGGCACCCCCGATTGAAATTCCGCGTATTGTGTTGATTCCTGAAAGCGCCCCGCCCGGCTACCCGATAACGATTGTGTTCAATAATGAGCTTCAAACGTTTAGCGGAAGTATCCACGCAGAGCTTTTGAACGCCAATGGCGGGCGGCTTTCGCGGGCGGCTTTTTTCAGTGTGCCTATGGAAAACCCAAATCACGCTGTGAAGGCGGCGATTGTTGCCATTCCTTCAACAGCGGCTTTTGGGAGCGTGAGCATCCGCGTTGAATGCTCAAACGGCATTTCAAGCAGCCTGCCGTTTTATATTGAAGCGCGCGAGTTTCAGTCGGAAACCATCTTTTTGGATGAACGCAACACTGACATTCGCGTTGCGCCGAACCCATTGCGCGTTCAGCAGTCCCAGCACATCTGGGCAGTGTTTAACCGCACGGGAACGGCGATTTATTCAACTGAAGCGTTTCTGCGCCCTGTTGAGGCAACCCGAAGAACAAGTCCCTTCGGCGCGCGCCGTATTTTCCAATATGTGACCGGCGGATATGACATGACACTCCACAACGGAATAGACTACGGGATTCCAATAGGAACAGACGTATTTTCATCCGCGCGTGGAAGGGTGGTACTCGCTCATTACCGCATCGTCACCGGTTACAGCATCGTTATCGAGCATTTGCCGGGTGTGTATTCGATATATTACCACATGGATTCCCTTGCGGTGGTTGAAGGTGAGCTAGTGGAAGCCGGGCAGTTTATCGGTGAATCAGGCGTGACAGGTCTTGCCACGGGACCGCACCTTCACTGGGAAGTGCGCGTATCAGGTCAGAGCGCCGATCCGGATGCGTTTGTGGCGCGCGCCGTCCTTGACAAGGCTGAGATTTCTCGTAAACTGTTTGAATAGCAATCGTGCGCATGGCGTGCATAATGCACGCCATGCTTAACGCGAAGCGCCAACGGCTTCGCGTTGCATAACATATATACCCTTCAACAAAAAGGAGGTGAATTCATTTGGCTCATATCATCGTTGATGACAGCGAGATGCTTGAGAAGGCCATTAAACGTTTTAAGCGCCTTGTAGAAAAAGAAGGCATTATTCGGGAATTTAAAAAGCGCGAATACTTCGAAAAGCCCTCAACCATCCTTAACCGGAAAAAGAAGGCAATCGCTCGAAAACTTATGAAAAAGTCCCGCAAGGGCAGGCACGACTATTAGCCGTTTTCAGGTTCGCCCTGATGCGCAATGTGCGGAAAAAACGCCCTGGAAAAACTTGTCCGGGGCGTTTTTCGTGTTTATAAGGGTCTATAAGGATTGAAGAATTACAGTTAAAGTGCCGATAAACACATTAAGTAAAAAATTGATGTTTTTCGAGGTAAAAAAACATGGCTGAAAAAACAAAATGTGTCTATTGCGGTGCTACCACTTTTGGNCCCGGGTGTCCAAAAAGCACCAACGGTCTTCATCNGCANAGTACAGGTGAAAACCGCTGTGTTTTCTGCGGCTTAAGTTCTTACGGCGCAGGCTGCCTTAAAGCACCCACAAGAACTCACCGGCACGGAACAGGGGGACCGAAATGCATTTGGTGCGGATCCCTTGACTCAGGTATGGGTTGTAAATACAGCCCAACACGCTGTCATGAACGATAGAAGCTTACGGCAATTGCCAGCCGCTTGTTTCTGAAATCGTTTCAGGCGTTTTTTAGGGCTTGACATTATTGACAAATTACGATAGAGTTACGGTCGAAGTGATATTGTTTTCGTGAGTAGGGAATATTTTTGGGTAAAGTGATTTTTGGCGCGTCCAGAAGGCGTGCGCTGACTTTCAAAAATTTAGGGATTCTGCGTTTCTCGTCATGTCGTTTTTCTCGATCCTTAGTAATAACCACTTTGCATCCTTGTTCTCACCCATGCGGTTTCTTCATTGACAGCCGTGCGGGGGGAGTGGAGTCGTCCATGTAAATGGGCGTGAATATTAGGACATTTGTCCGCGCGCGCCTAGACGCTTCGGGCGGGGAACCGGTCGATTTCTAGGAGAAGGATTTTTCTCAATGGCTAAGAAACTGTATGTCGGTAATCTCTCCTACAACACTAGCGAAGATAGTCTCCGCAACCTGTTTTCCGGGTTCGGAACTGTAGCCTCCGCAAAGATCATTTTTGATCGTGACTCTGGCAACTCCAAAGGCTTCGGCTTCATCGAAATGAGCACCGAAGAAGAAGCTGAGGCNGCAATTGCCGGCACCAACGGTCAAGAGCTGGAAGGTCGCCAGCTCCGTGTAAACGAAGCGATCGACAAACCGCCTCGCAGGGGCGGTGACCGCGGCGGATACGGCAACAACTGGTAAAACTTAAAGGGTCGGAGTATCCCCGACCCTTTTACCGCGCGACCTTTCGTCTTTAGGCGGCAGTCAAAATACACCCTCGCGGGTGCGCAGATCCTCTTAAAAACTCATTACAGTCATTTTTAAATNGTAAAGCTGTNATGGGTTGGTCTTACGCTGCCGGAAGTTNGCCTGCAGCACAGACCATAAGAAGAAAGGTGGATTTTCCAAGCAGTCCTCCTCATCAATGTCATGCGTTTGTGTTCCATCTCGCCGTATATTCGATGGATATATGCTATTTACCCCTCTCCATGTATAATAATAACACCGCTCATGTGAAAAAGCAACAAAATTTAAGGAGTGTGGATGAATAAAATAATTTCTTTTGAGTACGCCATATCGTTAATTAAAGACAGCGACGCGGTAATGGTTGGCGGGTTCATGGCGAACGGAACACCGGAAAAATTGCTCAGCGCGCTGATTGCTTCGGGAAAGAAAAATTTAACTCTCATTTGCAGCGATACTGCCATGCCTGAAAAGGGCGTTGGGCGCGTGGTGGTTAATAAGCAGTTTAGGAAAATTATAACAACCCACATTGGTCTTAACAAAGAGGCGGGCAGACAGATGACCTCTGGTGAGACTGAGGTCAATTTAATCCCGATGGGCACNCTAATCGAGCGGATACGCGCGGCAGGCTTTGGGCTTGGCGGCGTGCTTACNCCCACAGGACTTGGAACGCTTGTTGAAGAGGGCAAAGAAAAGATAACTGTTGACGGCAAGATTTACCTGCTTGAAAAGCCGCTTTTTGCGGATGTGGCGCTATTGTACGCGGCAAAAATCGACAAGGCAGGCAATATGGTGTATGCCGGTTCCCAAAACAACCTGAACAATGTCATGGCCGCCGCCGCCAAGATAACCATTGCGGAGGCTGGTGAAGTTGTCGAATGCGGCGAGATTGACCCAAACTCGGTGATGACTCCGGGTATTTTTATAAACTATGTCGTTGGAGGGCGCAATGGATAACGAACAAAAGCGGGAAAGCATCGCCAAACGGGCGGCAGAGGAACTGAAAGACGGCGAAATTGTCAACCTCGGTATTGGCATACCCACAAAAGTTTCCAATTACATTCCGCAAGGCGTGAACATCTTGCTGCACTCAGAAAACGGTTTTATCGGCATGGGGCCGGCGCCGCAAGACGTTACGGATTTCACCATAGTGAACGCAGGCGGGCAGCCGGCAAGCATTCTAAGCGGCGGCTGTTTCTTTGACAGCGCCACTTCCTTCGGCATAATCCGCGGCGGNCATTTGGACGTTACCATTCTCGGCGCGCTTCAGGTTGACAGTGAAGGAAACATCGCCAACTACATGATTCCCGGCAAGATGGTTCACGGCATGGGCGGCGCAATGGATCTTTTGGCNGGCGCAAAAAAAGTGATCGTTGCAATGGAGCACACGGCAAAAGGTGAGTCCAAAATACTAAAGCGCTGTACTCTCCCGCTTTCAGCAAAAGGCGCTGTCAACCTCATCATTACCGAAATGGCGGTGATCGAGGTAACACACAGCGGGCTTTTGCTGAAAGAAGTTGCCTCCGGCTTTACGCTGGATGATGTATTAAAAGCGACAGAGGCTGATTTGATTGTTAGCGACAGTCTAAAAAGTAACCGTCTGTAGTGTTTCTACCTTAATATTTTCGATCCCACCTTCGTCAACATCGAACTCGCAGCTTACGGCGCTCTCTTCCAGCGCCTGATCCGCCGTTTCCGCACCTGATTGCTGGTTTTCGGCTTTTTTGAAGTCCGAGCGGTATTCCACGTGTTCAGCGACAATGGCAACACGGGTGTGATTTTTTCCGTCACTGCCAAGCCAGCGGTCTTGCTTTAGCCTGCCAACAACCCGAACACCGCGCCCTTTGCGCCCGTGTTCGGCGCAAGCTTCGGCAAGTTTTCCCCATGTTTCGACTTCAAAAAAGCCGACTTCCTTTTCAAAACCTGAACCTTGCTTGTAATAGCGGTTGGACGCAATGCTGAAACTGCAGACTGATGAGCCTTTTGGTGTGTTTCGCAGCAATGGGTCACGAACCATGTTTCCTTCAATAAGGATGCTGTTGAGATTGTTCATATATGCCTCCGCATATTGGTAAAATGGCAGCTACATACCGCCAATCATGGGCCGTCCGCACAGGTCAGGCTTGTCATGTTGATCTAATAATGCGCGGAGAAAAATTGTGCTTTGAAAACTGAAACTTTCTTAAAAATCATTGTCAATGTCCGGAGCTTGCGCGATGTCCATTCGCTGGAACATGCGGGGCGCGCCGGCGGATGCCCAAAAGCCCAACGCGCCGTAGCGAAGAAAACGCCCGATGTCGTAAAACGGCGAATCTGCACTCCATGCGGGAATGCTTGAGAAAAGGCTTTCTTCGCCCGGCAAAATAAGACGCAGGGCAAGAAAAATCATTGCTGCGCCCGCCGCCCCGGCAAAAAAGCGCGACAACATAATCTTCGCGCCGGGTTTTTCGCCGTTAATTTCAGCCTGCGCGCA
>WQRS01000081.1 GCA_009786615.1 Treponema sp.
GAAGCAAAAGAAGTTGCAGGCTGGATAACGCCCGTTCCAGGCGGCGTAGGTCCGATGACCATCGCCATGCTGTTGCGGAATGTACTTGCGGCGGCGGCAGGGAACAGATAAGATATACCCAATATGGCAATAAACAGCTTTCCCATGCCCGATGTGCAAAACCAGGCTGACAACCGCGAAGTTCCCCTTTCAAAAGTGGGCGTTAAAGGGCTTGAATATCCCATCCGCGTATTGGACAAAGAAAAGAAAATACAACATACCACGGCAAAGGCAGACCTTTTCGCAGACCTCCCACATCATTTCAAGGGAACCCACATGAGCCGTTTTGTAGAAATTTTTCACTGCTACCGTGAAGACCTTTCCATGCACCGCTTTTTGGAAATGCTTAAAAACGTACAGGAAGATTTACAGGCGCAATCGGCTTACGGCTCTTTAGCTTTCCCCTACTTTGTGGAAAAAAAGGCACCGGTTTCTTTGCTTCCGGGTATTGTCGCCTATCAATGCCGCTACCGGGGGAGAGTTTCAAAAAACAGGGAATTAAGTGAAAGCCGTCTTGACCCGCGCGCCAGTGAAAAAAACTTTTCAGTGGCGATTAGCGTGCCTGTAAATACGGTTTGCCCTTGTTCCAAAGCGATTTCTGAGCGCGGGGCGCATAATCAGCGTGGCATCGTTACCGTGGAATTGGAAAACGGGCCGTTTTTCTGGATCGAAGATATTATAACGCTGGTGGAAAGTTCATCATCAAGCCCTGTGTATTCTTTGGTTAAACGGGAAGATGAAAAGTACATCACCGAAAATGCGTATGATAACCCCAAGTTTGTCGAAGATTTGGTGCGGGATGTTTATATCAAAATTAAGGATTTGAATCAATTTATGAGCTTTTCTGTTGAGGCAGAAAACTTCGAAAGCATCCACAACCACAGCGCGTATGCGTTTGCGGAGTTTTCCGCCGCTTAAAATGCCGTAATTAGTCAGGCGATCTTGTCCCGGCTACATGAAAGTGCTATACTCACTGTATGCGGAGATTTTTTTTCCTGTGCGCTCTTTTAGCTCTCAATTTTTCCGTCGGTTTGTCCGCACAAGCAGGTACCACTTCCAATTTCCCTTTCGCTTTGGTTCTCAATGCCGCTGAGTTCACTTCCGGCATGGCAGGTATTTGGCAGGCGGATTGGCCGCTTTACCTGCCTCCTGATGCCTTCAGGGTGCTTCACGGGGATGTCTCTGCGATAACGCTTACAGGAGGCGGCTTTGCGGATGAGTTTTCACTTGCATTCAGGCAGGATGAAAACGGCAATCCGCACCATTTTCCGTTTATGTTTGGCGGCAGGATGGCGCAGGTCAGGTTGTATTTTCTTGACGATATTTTGCAGAGAGTAACCGTACATTTTCCCATAAGCGGAGAGGTAATGGAATTTGAGATTCTTGAGCACCAGAACCTTGGTTCGGGGGAAGGCGGACGTTTTAAATACGCGTATCCTTCGCTTGTCAGGGCGAATATAGGCGGCTCGTGGTTTTTTATCACACTCTCCCGCTGGTCAAGGGGAATTACCGAAACGTGGTTTGGCGAGGGAGGAAATTTTGTTTCCGCCTACTTTTTTTCACTGGACGAAGAACCTGACATGGGTTTACGGATACGGTATGTAAGGGATTTTTCAAGCCCCGGCGCCCCTTTCGCGCGCTGGTATTTTGACAGCTGGGGAATGGCGATGCACATTGCAGACCCGGCGGGGGATTTTTCTGTCCTGCGCCATTTAGACGCGCTTCCCCGTTATTGGGAACGCCAAACAACCGGCGGGGGAGGGGGAGGCAGCTTTTACCTTCAGTGGGATGCTCAAGGATTCCTTGTGCGAATGACTGAAGGAATATACGCAGATGCCGCTCTTGCCGGTTTTGAATCCCGTTTTGAGTACACCCTTGATGAGCAAGGCAATTGGATAACGCGTCAGGAAATACTTGTAAGCCGGCAAGAAGAGCTGTTATTCTTTACGCATGGAACAGTTTTTACCCGCGTTTTGGAGTACGCCCGGCATGAGTGAATTGTGTAAAGTTCCTGACTGGAGAACTGTTAAGTACCAATCGGTTTTTGAGAATGCACTTTCCGGCTTACATCGCCGGACGGAATCCGATAGCGAATGTACTGTGCAGGACATCGAAAAGGTGCTTAAGCAGATGTATATTCGCGACGGGGCGGACGGCGGACGCGGAGAATTGCAAGACATTATCATGGCGGCTAATATAGCCGCCCACGAATACTATATTGCCCAATGGAAGGCACAAGCGAGGAGAGAGTAAAATGGAGTGGAGAGCAAGTCATATTTTGGTAAAGGATCGCGCGGCAGCCGATGACCTGTTACAGAAGGTTAAACAGGGAGGTTCTTTCGAATCATTGGCGCGTGAGTTTTCAACGTGCCCTTCAAAATCCTCAGGCGGGGATTTGGGTTGGTTTGGTGAGGGGAAAATGGTTGCCCCATTTGAGGCTGCGGTCAAACGCCTTTCACCGGGTTCTGTTGGTGATGTGGTTCAAACACAGTTTGGTTATCACCTTATCAAATGCACCGGGCGCAAAGACTGACAGCTTGAACTGATAGGCTCTGATTAGAGCTGTTCGGAGACTTGTGAGGCAACCAACCGGGTTGTCGAACAAGTCCATTGACAGATGTCAATCAGAGAACCTTAATCCAAAGATTCTTTTCAATTACGTAATACATAAAAAAAGGACAGCAGAATGTTTGATATTGAATCGATGATAAAAATTGACTCTGAGCTTAATCGAATAAAGGACTTGGATATTCTTTTGGAGAGGATTCTCCTTGAAGCTCGCAGTGTAGTTTCTGCTGATGCGGGCTCTATTTATTTATTTCAGGCGGCAGATGTTGACAGCGGAAAAACAAACGAACTTGCGATAAAATATTCGCAAAACAACACGCTTGAGAAAAGCCTTCCCGCCGGGCAAAAGCTCATTTATTCAGTCTTTACTGTTCCCATTAACGACAAAACAATTTCAGGTTATTGCGCGCAAACAAAACAAATAATAAATGTGCGCGATGCGTATAATTTGCCCGGCGATGTTCCTTATTCCTTCGGCAAGCACTATGATGAAATTTCCGGTTACAGAACAACTTCAATATTGACCATTCCTTTAACAAGTGCCGAAGGAAGGCTTTTGGGCGTCATCCAGGTTATCAACGCAATCGACGAATCAGGAAACATAGTTCCTTTCACCGAAGAAGATGAGATTCACATTGCGCATTTTGCTACAACAGCAAGCATTTCACTTGAAAAAGCCCAAACAATGCGCACCATGATTTTGCGTCTTATAAAGATGGCGGAACTTAGAGACCCAAAAGAAACCGGAAGCCATGCGAACCGTGTTGCAGGATATGCTGTGGAGATTTATGATCGCTGGGCAAACCGCAAAGGTGTGATGTACCAAAACAAGGAGAAATTCAAGGACAGCCTGCGAATCGCGTCTATGCTTCATGACGTTGGAAAAGTGGCAATATCTGATACAATTCTGAAAAAACCCGATCGCTTCACCAATGATGAATTAAAAATAATGCAAAAACACACAGTTTACGGTGCGGCGCTTTTTGACGATTCCCAATCTTCACTTGACGTTTTATCGCGCTACATTGCCTTTACCCACCACGAAAACTGGGACGGCAGCGGTTACCCTGGGTGGGTTGACACCGGCTCAGGCGTTTCTACAAAAACTGATGCAAACGGGGCGGTGCTTGGTAAAAAAGGCAGTGAAATCCCTCTTGTCGGGCGCATTGTAGGTTTAGCCGATGTATTTGACGCGCTTTCTTCCAAGCGCGTTTACAAAGCGGCGTGGGGGGAAGAAGATGTGCTTAAAGAAATAAGAGCGCTTTCAGGAACCAAGTTTGATCCTGAACTGGTGGAAATTTTCTTTGAAGCCCTTCCAAGCATAAGGCAGATACAAGCGCTTTACCCGGAAGTTACTTAAACCTTCCAGGTTTGTACTGAAACGGTCTTTTTTTTCATAAGACGGGTAAGTTCCCGGTCAAGACTGTTGGCAAGATGATTGAGTTCCTTTTTGCCGTACGAGGCAATACGCTCTTTTTCCTGCCCGGTTTCCGCAAGCCCAACAATAAAATCTCTTATAGAACGGAGTTCGTGGATGTTTTCAGCTGTGAAAACTCTCCCCCGATCATCAAGCACCGTAACACCGGCTTGCACCAAACGCTCTGCCAAGGGCAGATCGCGTGTCAGAACAATATCATCATCGTGCGCAAGCTCTACAAGACGATCATCTGCCGAACCGTCTGCAGTTGAGCATAATTCCATTGTTGCCAGTTCACCGTCAGTTCCGGGAATAAGCCTGTTTGCGGCGAAAATCACCTGCAATTTTAGGCGGGAAGAAAAACGTAACACCATTTCGCGAGCCTGACGCGGGCATGAGTCAGCATCAACCAGTATGCGCATATTCTTCCTCGCCGTGATTTGCCTGCAAAGGTGCACCGGCTGCATAAGCTGTAAATGTGCCTGAAAACGTAATTTCCGGTTTTTCATTTGCGGGAATAAAAACCGATTGCCCTGAATGCAAAAGTAATTGCCCACCTTCTGAACTTGCAATTTTTGCGCTTCCCTCTGTAATTATAACAATGGAAGGTCCAAGCACAGTATACGGAATATCCGCGCATTCACCATGTAACACAGAAAGGGCAAACTCTTCTGCTTTCGTATCGTAGGTAAACAAAGCAGAAAGCGGCTTTGGCGCTGAAATTATTTCAGGTGTAAACGCGCAAAAATCAAGTACACGCAAAAGCTCAAATGTATCAACGTGTTTGGACGTAAGCCCGCCGCGTAAAACATTGTCAGAGTCAGCCATTAGTTCAATTCCAAGACCGTGAATGTAGGAGTGCAGAACTCCGGCGGGAAGATACATCGCCTGTCCCGGGTTAAGTTCAATTACGTTAAGGTAAAACGGAGAAAGAATTGCCGGATCATGAGGGTGGAGCTTAGAAAAATAAACGCAAAGATTCAACTCAGTATTGTACTGCCCATACTCATTTATGAGTTCTTGCTGCGTACTGCGTATTAAGGAAGTTACATCTTTTACCGTTTCCGCTTTCATAGCCAAAAGAGAAGACAAAAACGCTTTGTAAGGGTTTTCATCTTGCTGTTGCAGCGCTTTATATAAGCGCTCAAATTCTTCCTGTAAATGAGTTTGGGAGCGGGCGGTTTTAATTAGTATATCCAGAAAATTCTTTATTTCGTCTATTTGACGAAAGCCGCAAAGGGATGCAAAAGGGCTTAATGCGCAAATAATTTCAGGCTTGTGGTTTGAGTCGTGATAATTTCGCATGCGGTCGTCAAGCGGTATGCCTATAAGGTTTTCGTCCATGAAACCTTCTTCCGCCTGTTTTTTATTCGGATGCGCTTGAATGGAAAGCGGTTTTGCCGCTGCCAGCACCTTAAAAAGAAACGGAAGTTTCCCAAAGTTTTGCGAAACTTGACTTCCCAAAAACTTTTCCCGGTCGCTGTCTATCAGTTCCTGAAGGGAAACTTCCCCACCATTTGGCATTAGGACACGGGAAGGCGAAGACTGATGCACACCCATCCACAGTTCAGCCTGAGGCACTTTGCTCACATTTTTTTGCCTCATAAGTGCGGCAAGCCATTCAGTTGATCCCCACTCGTAATTTTTCACAGTGTTTGAAAGTTCATAAAATTTAAGTGTATTTTTACCTGTAGGCGGCGTTTGGGGAAATTCAGTTTCCTCTTGCACGGGAGTTTGTAAAGGCGCTTGCGGTAATAGCGCATTGTCCAAAAGTGAAATCATGCCCAATGTGATACGCTGAAGTTCAAGGTTCTCACTTTCGCCTGTTTTCACGACAGGATTTCCCGCTTTTTCAAGGTCATCGCACAAAAGAAAACCGGTGAGTATGGCAATTTTGAGCGGATCAGTTAAGCCTGAAACTCCGCGTACCTTTTCAATGGTCTCATAGTATTTTGATAAAATTTTTTGCAAGTATTCAGGCGATTCATCTGCGGCGATGGTGATGGAAGTTCCAAGAGTATCTATGCGCAGATCATTTTTTGCCATGGTTTGTTCTTTCCCCTTGGCGTTTAAGATATGACAATGCGGCTGGGACTAAAAAATGTCCAGCTCCTCTTCGCTTGATTTGTGAACCGGTTCCGGGCTTTCCACCACGACATTTTCCGCTGCGGCATTCTCGGTGACCGCCTCCGAAGCTGTCTTTTTGGTGACATTCTCCGCTGGAGCCTTCTTTGATTCATCCTTGCCCTT
>WQRS01000082.1 GCA_009786615.1 Treponema sp.
TCCTTCTTTCCTTTCCATTATGATTATAATGGAATACAATGAAAAATAAAATATCTTCCAAGAAAACAAAGAACATATGCCTACTGAAAGGTTACGCATTTTTTCAGATAGCCGATAATATGTATACAAGGATAATTATCGCTATGGAAGAAACTGAGCAATACAGCCAGGAAAATGGAAAAGTAATCCTCACAGTTTCGGCGAACAATATGGAAGTTCGCGGTGATTTTTTCCCCGCACNAAATGGCGGTCAGGAACTTACTCAGACGTATATAACAGAACTTTTAGGCTCAAAAAACATTAAATTCGGCGTTCAGTTTGATGAAATTGACAAGGCGTTTAATACCTGTGTGGAAACAGAAAGCCCGGTTTTTAATGTGCTTGTCGCTTCAGGAGACCCGCCTTTCAATGAAATCCCTGAATACTGCAGCTAAATCCTGCTTTGGAAACGAAAAAACAGCCTGTTATTTGCGACAGCCAGACAATAGATCACCGGGAGCGCTCCCCGTTTATAATCATCAAAAAAGATATGGCTTTAGCAAAACTGAAACGGCGCAAACCCGGCAAAGAAGGGACAAATGTCTTTGGGGACAGGGTCGGCTTTAATGTGAACAATCCCATTGAATATACAGGCGGTGAAAACACAAGAATGGAAGATCGCTACCTGGTATCAAATATTCACGGGCAGCTTGTAATTCAAAAAAAAGTGGTAAGCGTTCAGGAAAAGCTCATTATAAAAGGGTCAGTAGGTTATGCTACAGGGAATATTATTTTTCCGGGCGATGTGGAAATTCACGGGACAGTAAGTGATGGTTTTAAGATATATACAGGCGGATCAGTTACGATCAAACAAACCTTCGATGTAACTGATGCTTTCAGCAAAGGTGATCTTACAGTTCTTGGTGGAATCATCGGCAGGGGGCGGGCGCTTGTGAAAGTCGGCGGGCAGATGAAAACGAGATTTATTGAGAACTGCCGTGTCGCCTGCCGAAAAACCATCTCTGTTGATTTGGAGATACTTAACTCAAAAGTTTATTCACTTGAAAGTATTGTTATGACAGATCGTGGAAGTATTGTTGGCGGTGAAGTTTACGCGCTGAAAGGGATTAGGGCAGGCAATATAGGGCGAAAAGGCAGCAGGGCAACACGTGTGCACTGCGGGATTGATTTTACCCTTGAACAGGAAAAAGAAAAAAACAACGCATTGTTGCGNATAATTGACGGNAAGCTAAAAAACCTAAAGCGGCGAATGGAAGAGGGTGAGTTTAGCGGGGAAAAACTAACAAAAGCAAATGAGGCTTTTGCCCGTCTTGAAGAAGAGCAGANCANGATNCAAGGGAAAATATCGGAACTGCTCGGTCAAATTAATGCCTTTCATGATGCGACAGTTGAAGTGAAAGGGGAAATNGCCTCAGGCACGCTTATTGAGATTTGCCAGCGGGCGCTGTTTTTGACTGAGCCGCTGAGGCGTGTGAGGATTAGGCTTGACAGCGCAAACAGCAAACTTGTCACAGAAAAGCTGTAGGGGTTAGGGTGAATGATAAAAGCGGCGTTAGTGCTGGAAGGAGGATCGCTTAGAACTCTTTTTACTGCAGGCGTATTGGATGTATTTATTGAAAACGAAATTGAATTTGAATGCATTGTCGGAGTTTCTGCCGGAGCGTTTAACGGGGCAAATTATATCGCAAAACACATAGAACGCACCGCGAAAATAAATATACTGCATTCAAATGATCCAAATTATTTTGGTATAAGGCAGCTTCTTTTTAAACGAAGCGCTTTTAATTTTAACTATATTTTTAATTCCCCGATAAACGATTTATATCCCTATGATAAAAACCGGTTGACAGTTTCGAAAACAAATTTTTTTGTTTGTGCAACAGATTGTGAAACCGGCAAAGCTGTATATTTCCAAAAAAATAATTTTCATGAATTGTCTTTGGCATTGCAGGCTTCAGGCAGTATGCCGCTTTTCAGCAAACCTGTTATCGTCGATGGAATCACCTGCCTTGACGGGGCGATTTCAGAACCTGTAGGTATAAACAAGGCGGTTGCCGAAGGTTATGAAAAAATTATTGTTGTTTTAACAAGGGATTTAAAAAGCAAAAAGGAAGTGGGAAAGATTACACGTTTTTTGTATAAGGCATTTTACAAAAAATATCCTCTATTGCTTGAAACATTAAATAACTCAGCGGATGATTATAATGCACTAATTGAAACCATCAACAAATTGGAGCGCGAGAAAAAAATATTTGTCATACGTCCAAGCCGTGAAGTGAAAATCAGCAAGATGGAAAAGGACGCAAGAAAACTGACTGATTTGTATTTCAGGGGAAAAGATGACGCAAGGGAATTAATGGAAGCGATGTTTGAATATTTAAAAAGCTGATTGTGATTGCTCGTCAATTCGTTTAACTCCCTGATCAGGTAAAGCATCGCAAATACTGCGGTAAGAAACACCGCTTACAGGATCAAGAGCGAAAGGCGAAAGTTCCAAAAGAGGCTGTAATGCAAAGCGCCTTTCATGAAGGCGCTGGTGGGGAATGGTCAGTGCGCTTTTGTTTTCATCAAGCGGAAAAACACCGTGCAAGTCACCAAAGGTGAGAATGTCGATGTCAAGCCTGCGTTCCCCCCAGCGCCGTTCCGCGCCGCGATCCCTTCCAAAGCGCCTTTCAATTTCGTGAATGCGCACAAGCAACTGCCAAGGTTCCCCGTCATAAAAGCCTGAAACGGCGGTGTTAAGAAAAACCTCCTGATCTTCCACGTAAAGCGGCTTTGTTTCATAAACGGACGCGCGGCGCAGATCTGTCAATACCACTTCCAGCTCACGTACCGCGTCTCGCAAAATGCCTGATTTGTCGCCAAGGTTTGAACCAAGCCCCAATATGACAAGGCTAGAAAAGGCTTTCGTCACTTACCTCATGAGCGGGAAAACCCGCGCCCTCGTTTTCATCGTTCCCGGCAATGGCTTTTTTCTGTCGAGCGGCAACCGAAGGTGCGGGCGCCGCTGAAGGCGGCGCAGGCTGTGGTGCGGCAGCGGCGCTTTTGCCTGCGGCTTTGTCGGCGCCCTTGTCTGTAGCAGGCTTACCTATGTCTCTGCCGGGGAATATAATCGCGCGCAATTTTTCTTCGATTTCCGCGGCAAAGGCGGCGTTTTGAATCATGTAATCGCGGGCGTTTTCCCTGCCCTGCCCTACTTTTTCTTCGCCGTAAGAATACCACGCGCCTTTTTTGTCAATGAGTCCGTGTTTTACAGCCCCGTCAAGAAGGCTCCCGGCCGCGGAAATCCCCTTGCCAAACATAATTTCCAGTTCCGCTTTTCTAAAAGGCGGCGCGACCTTGTTTTTTACAATCTTGATTTTTACCCTGTTGCCGATGGCATCCGTGTCCTTACCCTGATCAATTGTGTCGATTTTCCGGACATCAATGCGCAGTGATGAATAAAACTTAAGCGCGTTGCCGCCGGTGGTGGTTTCAGGGCTTCCAAACATTACGCCGATTTTCATGCGGATTTGGTTTATGAAAATAATGATCGTCTGCGATTTGTTGATAATGGCGGTAAGTTTGCGCATTGCCTGACTCATAAGGCGGGCTTGCAGCCCCATCTGCGCGTCTCCCATATCGCCGTCAATTTCAGCCTGCGGGGTGAGGGCGGCCACAGAGTCCACAACAATGATGTCCACCGCACCTGAGCGCACAAGGCTTTCAGCGATTTCAAGCGCCTGTTCCCCGGAATCAGGCTGCGAAATCCAGAGATTGTCGATATTCACACCCAAGTTTTTGGCATAAACCGGGTCTAAAGCGTGTTCAGCGTCAATAAATGCCGCAATTCCGCCCAGTTTCTGCGCTTCAGCCACCGCATGAAGGGCAAGGGTGGTTTTGCCGGACGATTCAGGTCCGAAAATCTCGATAATTCTTCCGCGCGGATAACCGCCAATACCCAACGCTTCATCCAAAAGGATGGAACCTGACGGAATCACCTCGATTTTCGCCGCGTTTGAGTTTGCCCCGAGCTTGATAAGCGAGCCTTGACCATACTGCTTTTCAATCTGAATGCGTGCTGCCTCCAAAGCCTTTTCCTTGTCTTCTGCTGAAGCCTGCGGATTTCCCCTTGTTTTTTCCTGTTCACTTGACTTAGGCATATACGTCTCCCCTCCCTCTTACTGCTTTACAATGCGTGCCGCTTCGATTTCTTTCATGATCCTTCATAAATATCACATTTTTTGGAAATTGTTAATAGCCTTCTCCCACAGAAATCAATTTTTAATTATTTTTTTTAGAAGACCTCTCGCAAAGGAGCGAAGAAACGCGGAGAGCGCCAAGAAGTAATTTGTAAATTCCTCATTTCCCTATCATGATTTTCTTTATAAACGGTATAATTTAAGAAAAGTATGATAGGCTCGAAATCTCTTTGCGTCCTCGGCGCACTTCGCGAAAGGTCTTTTCAGGAAATTACTTATGAATGAAACGGCTCTGCCGCCCCCTTCCATTCCATAGTTCCCCGTGCGCCGCCTTATAGCCCTGTGCCTAAAATTGCAGACACAGGGCTGTGTGCAATTACGGGTTGAAAATCCAATTAATGTTGGCTGGCATTTCAGACCTCCATAGTGGGGACATGCCGCCGCGAACGTGCCAAGCCCTATCTGCGTCTGCGAGGGAAGCAAATGGAATGGTCACACTGGTTAGTGGGTTATTCCGAAATGGAGAAAACTCCATAGTCCTAACACTGCTGGGAATAGTAACGTTGGTAAGTTGGTTGAACATAAATGCCCCATTCCCGATGAAAGTAACATTGTTGGGAATGGTAATGCTGGGCAGTTGGTTCCATGCAAACGCCCCAGTATAGATGCGTGTGCCACCACTGTCGGGAATGGTGACGCTGGATAGTTGGTTGTTAGAAAACGCCTGTTCGCCAATCATCCAAACACTGTTGGGAATGGTGACGCTGGATAGTTGGTTGTTAGAAAACGCGTGTTCGCGAATCATCCAAACACTGTTTGGAATAGTCACACTGGTTAGGTTTCTTCGCGAAAATGCCCCACGCCCGATGGCCCTCACAGGGTGCCCATTATGCGTGGCAGGGATAACTATATCTGTCGCCGTGCCCGTGAAGCCTATAAGCTCATAGACTCCAGGAGGCTGGAAACGAAATTGAAAAGGTGTGCGTTGCGGTGCGACAAGTGTCACGGTTTGAGACCCGCTGATGTTAGGAGCGTTAATAGCAACCTGCACGGTTCCCTCACTTACATTGGAAATCGCTAAACTCCATGTTGTCCCTCTACCTGACAGTGCTCCCCGCGTTGCCGAGCCCGACCCGGCTGTTATTGTAAAGGCGGTTGCCAGCAAAGGACCGGGATCACGGCTAAAGCTAAAATTGAGGGCAGTCGTGGTTGGATTGCCAAGGGATGATACCGTCCATGTAATTTGTCCAGCCCCGGCAATTGTCACGTTCTGAGACCCGCCTGTGATGTTGGAAGCATTGATGGAAACCGATACGGTTCCTTCCCTTACGTTGGAAATCGCTAATCTCCGTGTTGTCCCGCTGCCTGACAGTGCTCCCCGCGTTGCCGAGCCTGACCCGGCTGTGATTGTAAAGGCGGTTGCCGCCAAATGACCGGGATCACGGCTAAAATTAAAATTCAAAATATCCATGTTTGAGTGGCCAAGCACGGCATCACCCGTGCTTGGGCTACTAGAATGAGTTACCGTCCATGTGATTGCTGCACCTTCATTCTGATGACCACCGCCTCCCGCCCAATCATGATAGCCATCATCGCCGACATTCACCGGATTATTGCACGCGCTCATTGAAAACCCGATTACCGCCGTCAGCACGATAATCCCGAAAAACTTAAATCTGTTCCTCACAGGAACCTCCTTACTTTGTGAATCCCACTTCTTTAGTGGAAATCACGAATATACATCCGTCCTCAAGGACGAAAAAAAAAGGGCAGTTCAAGCCAAGTTTCTCAAACTTGGCTTGAACTGCCCCTTTATGCCACGGGAAAGAGAAAACAAAAAACTGTATGCTGAGGCTCTTGCAAAACTGAAGTTTTGCAAGAGCCTCGTTAGATATTTGCCTTGTGTGCCGGTGAGAGAGCCAAACCGAAAAGGCTTAACCTTTATTAAGTATTGACACGATAAACCGCAGCCCCAAAAATAGTTGTCGGTTGTCGGTTGTCGGTTGTCGGTTGTCGGTTGTCGGTTGTCGGTTGTCGGTTGTCGGTTGTCGGTTGTCGGTTGTCGGTTGT
>WQRS01000083.1 GCA_009786615.1 Treponema sp.
CAATAGAAGTGACACTGTTGGGGATATTAACGCTTGTCAAGCGGTTATCCGCAAATGCAGAACGACCGATGGAACTAACGCTATTGGGGATTATAATGCTGGTTAGATAATTGCCAGCAAACGCGCGCTCTCCGATGGAAGTAATACTATCGGGGATATTAACACTGGTAAGTTGGTTATAGAAAAATACGCCGTGCTCAATGATGGTAATACTATTCGGGATGATAATATTAGTCAGCAAGTTGTTAGAAAACGCACTCATCCCAATGGAAGTGACACTGTTGGGGATATTAACGCTTGTCAAGCGGTTATCCGCAAATGCGGCAAACCCAATGGAACTAACGCTATTGGGGATTACAATACGGTTTAGATGATTGCCAACAAACGCACCATCCCCAATGGAAGTGACACTGTTGGGGATATTAACGCTTGTCAAAAGGTTGCGGAAAAACGCCCAATCCCATATGTGCGTAGCTCTGTTAGGGATACTGACACCGGTTATAAGGTTGTTTTCAAACGCGCCCCGCCCGATGTAAGTGACACTGCCGGGGATGTTAACGCTTGCCAGGCGATTGTCTGCAAACGCAAAATTCCCAATATAGGTAACGCTGTCGGGTATGCTAATGCTGGTTAGATGATTGTCAACAAACGCGAATTGCCCAATGGAAGTAATGCTTGAGGGGATATTAACGCTAGTCAAAAGGTTGCGGGAAAATGCCCAATCCCGGATGTGAGTAACGCTGGCGGGGATATTAACGCTTGTCAGGCGATTGTCGGCAAAAGCCCACCACCCGATGGAAGTAACGCCATCCGGAATAATCACGCTGGTTAGTTGCCTGTCGGCAAACGCCCTATCCCCAATGGTTCTAACCGGACTTCCGTTTATCTGTGTTGGTATTACAACCTCCGGCGATCCCCTGTAGCCGGTGATAATAACGCCGCCGCTCCCGTCATGCCGCCACCAAAAACCGTTATAATGATAATCCACCTCAACACCCATAGGGCAAGAAGTTAAAAAGAGCGTTACGATGGTCGCAAGAACCGTAAACCGTGTTATTCTTTTTCTGGCTTGTTTCATACTTTTGCTCCTGTAAACAACCCCCCACATTCAAGCTGATCTTACCGCTGTATTTTTCATCTGTCAAGAAAAACGAAAACCACACGCCAAACGCGCGGAGAGTATAAACAATCTTTGAAAACTGATATGCTTGTACATAGGATTTTATAGAATGAGAAAAGCGGGCGACATACTTAAAGAACTGTTCATTGAAAGGTTTGGGGAGCAGTTCCTTGAAAAAGGGCGTTTAACTGCGGGGCTTTTTTCTTCGTGGAGCGGCATTGTAACAGATGTTTGGGCAAAAATGGAGCGCAAAACCGCAGAACCTGAAGATTCTGTTGAGAATGACATTCCCGGCGCCGCTGTTCATTCCCGTATCAAGGAACTGGAACACGGCGTGCTTTTTGTCGAAGCCGATCATCCCGGATGGATACAAATACTCAGATCGCGGCAAGCGGAACTTCTTCTGGCGGTTCAAACCAAGTACGCCGATTTGGGAATAAAATCGCTTGCTTTCAGGTTAAGCAAGAAGCCATTTAAGAAAAATGTTTAACTTAAAAGGCTTTTGAAAAGCTTTCAGACCAAAAACAAAAAAGCCGCCAATGCCGCTGTTGCGCCGGAAGCAAGCGGCAAAAGCAAGTTGTCAAAATCACTGATGGAAAATGCCTCGACAGCGGCGGAAACTAAACCTGTTACAACGGCGACACGCCAATCGTCAAAGATAAAAAAGCAAATTAACGNTGCAACGACAAAACACGCCAAAGAACCTTCAANGCTTTTGCCGCGCATAAAAGCCGGACGCAAGCGGCCAAAGAATTTACCNATTAAAGTAGCNGCGCTGTCGGCGAAGGCAAGAACGTAAATGCCTGCCGCTGCCGCCTGCGGCGGGAGAAGCAGGATTGCCAAAAGCGCGCCNAGCGCAAGCGTTACAGGCCCAAGCTCAAAACGCCCTTCTTCCCGCTTACGTGTGACTGTGTTGGTAACTGAGGTGACAAATGGAGGAGAAAACCCCACAAAACGCAGTCCCTCAAGGCAGGCATAAAAAAGCGCCCCTGTCATAAGAAACAGGGCTGTGTTTGGCTTGCTTATCCCCGCAAGAAACGGAGCAAAAGCGATGAGTATGTGGATGCCTTTCCGCATGAGTTCAGACTTCATGATGCTCTTCTTATATGATATACTTATTAACCGAACAGGTAAAGGGAGGAAGCGCTGGAAAAAATAGAAATAAGCCGGTTTTATGAGTATCTTTTTGTTCTGCCGTTTACAATTCCACTTTTGCGTGATTTATCGGACTTGGCTGGCGGAAAAAACAAGTCAACCGGCCCCATAAAACGGCGCCTTGAGCGCTTTTATATGCGGCTTTGCCGGGTGTCGTCCGAGCTGGGGAAACTTGACCTAAAAAAAGCCGCCGCGCAGAGTGTCGCGGGGCAGCAAACGCTTGAAGATTTCGTTTATAACCAGATTGATTTTTCCCGGTACAAGGTAATGTCTGAAAAGGAATTTGAAAGGCTTTTCCCCGAGGGCTTAAGCGATTTCACCGATGAGTTTATAGCAAAAACCTTAAGCCTTGGCAGGGAAGAAATTGAGCAGGCGATAAGAAAAAGCTATCAAAAAACAGACGGCAATTACCATCTCCAACGCGAAAACCCGATCATCCTTTCGGCAATGCGGATGCTTGAAACTTCCCTCGAAAACGTTCCGCTTTTTTCCGCCGCTGAAATTACACGTGAAATCGAAAGCTTGCCGGAAATTATGAAACCCAAAATCAAGCGGCTTTACCCGCACCTTGTTTCAAACCTTAACGGTGCCGACAACGCCCACAAAGATGGTGAAATAACAAAACTTTCAATCAGCACTTCGGGGGATTTATTGGGCACTTTTCATCCNGGCGGCAANGCTTGGACGCATGTGCTTGTCCCCGCCGGTTTGCTTTAACGAACCGGACGGGTTGCGGGANAAATTACACCTCGGCGATTGCTTCGATTTCCACCAAAACGGCTTTGGGAAGCCCTTTAACAGCCACGGTTGAGCGGGCAGGTTTACCGGTAAAATATTTGGAATAAACCTCATTAAAGGCGGCAAAATCGCCCATATCAGTTAAGAAACAGGTGCATTTAACAACCTTTTCGATGGACGATCCGGCTGACTCAAGCAAAGCTTTGACGTTCTTGCAAACCTGTTCCGCTTGCATACTGACTGTTTCACCAACAACTTCGCCGCTTTTGGGGCAAAGCGGAATTTGTCCGGAAGCAAAAATCAAGTTTCCGGAAATCATCGCTTGAGAATACGGACCTACTGCCGCGGGAGCGGCGCTTNTTTCAACAACTTTCATATCGTTCTCCTTATAATGTAGCTTGAAAACAATATATTAAATTTGCCGAATGCTCAACCTGTTAAGATAGCTAAAACCATTTTCTTTCATGTATGTTCTAATTCCATCGACAATTTCGTTCATGAGCGGAGGATGAGCGAAGGTTGCGCTTCCAACCTGCACGGCTTTTGCGCCTGCAAGCAAAAACTCAAGCGCATCATCGGCGCAGGCTATTCCGCCCATACCAACAATCGGCACTTTCACTGCATCATACAAATCCCAAACCATCCGCAGCGCAATTGGGCGTATNGCNGGACCTGAAAGACCGGCGCTTATGTTGTCAAAAACNGGTTTGCGATTGCGGATGTCGATAACCACCGCCTTAAACGTGTTCACAAGCGAAAGTGCATCAGCGCCTGATGNAACACAGGCGCGNGCAATAGCCGCAAGATTACCTGCATTGGGAGAAAGCTTTACCATAAGCGGCTTGTTTTTCGCCGCATTGCGTACAGCGGAGGTTACTTCAGCGGCGGCTTTGGAATCAAGCCCGAACGCCATTCCGCCGGCTTTGACGTTAGGGCAGGAAATATTCAGTTCGATCATGTCAACGCCGGAAGAATCCAAAAGCTCTGCTCCACGGACATATTCTTCAACGGTGGAGCCGGAAAGATTGGCAATAATTACCGTATCAAGCTTTTTCATGCGCGGAAGCTCGTTTTCAAGAAAGCCTGGAATTCCCGGATTTTCAAGCCCGATTGAGTTCATCATTCCCGCAGGCGTTTCGGCAAGGCGCTGACCTGAATTGCCAGGGCGCTTTTCAAGGGTAAGCCCTTTTGTGCAGATGCCGCCCAAGCCTGAAATGTCTAAAAGCCCTTCGTATTCCTGCCCAAAGCCGAACGTTCCAGATGCGGCAATGACGGGGTTACGAAACTTTACACCTGCGATCATAACGGAGAGATCAGGGTCTCTATCTATCAAAATAGACCTCCCCCGCGTTAAAAATCGGGCCGTCAGCACAGCAGCTTCGATTTCCGCCCAATGTTCCTACCGTGCAGCCTCTGCATGCGCCAACACCGCACGCCATGTGTTTTTCCATGCTTATAAAACAGGGAACGCTGTTTCCAATGCATGAATCAGCAACAGTTTTCAGCATTGGCTGCGGGCCGCAGGCAAAAACCGCATCGTAGCCTTTCGGGAAAAAAAACTCTGTTACCCGTCCCTTCACACCAACGCTGCCGTCCTCAGAAACGATGACAAGGGAAAGCGGTTTTATCGTTTCCAGCGCGAAGGCTGCGGAACGAAACCCCGCGTAAAAATTAAAGGGAATGCGCCTTTCAGCAAGTTCATGCGCGAACACCAACAAAGGCGCGATGCCAATGCCGCCGCCGATAAGAGCAATAGTCCTGGATTTTTTTTTCAATTCAATACAATCAAGCCAGCAGTTTCCCAAAGGGCCGATAAGTTCAGCTTCATCACCCGGTCGCATGTCTGTGAGCTCTCTGGTTCCGCTTCCCCGCCTTGCGATAAGAAAGCTCACCGTATTTTCCCCGACAGCGGAAACGCTGATAGGTCTTGGCAGGAACACGCTTGTGCGCCGCGGTTTTACAAGGAAAAATTGTCCGCCTTTCGGGGCTTCCCCTTTCCAGCGAAATTCCATATTCACCGTATCTTGATCTGCAGAGACAAATTCTACCGAGATACATTCGCTGTAGGAGCTGCTCTTAATGGTCTTGGCAGAAATTTTTTCGCTCATTTATACAATACTACAACAAAAAACTTACGATGGAAAGCGCCGCATCAGTGATTCCCTTGACGCGCGTTTTTGTGTTACATTTGCGAAATGAAGNCATTGGGCTATTACAACGGAAAGTGGGGCAATCTTGATGAGATGACTGTTCCCATGAACGACCGCGGCGGATATTTCGGTGACGGCGTGTATGATGCGGCTGTTGCGGCAAACGGGGTGATTTTTACTTTAAACGAACANGTCGATCGTTTTTTTTACAGCGCAGGTCTTTTGCNNATTGAACTNCCATTTTCCAAGGAGGAACTNAAAANCACACTTAATGATATGCTTTCAAAGGTGGAACCGGGCGANTATGTTGTGTATTGGCAGGCTACAAGGGGAAGCGGCCAGCGCAATCATTTGTTTCCCGACGGGCCTTCCAACTTGTGGATNATGATTCGCGCTATAGAGATTCCTGACCTTTCCAACCGAATAAAACTTATCACCGCGCCTGACACCCGTTATCTTATCTGCAATATCAAAACGTTAAACCTAATTCCAAACATCATGGCGCTGCAGCAAGCGGAAGAAGCCGGATGTCAGGAAGCNGTATTTTACCGCGGTGAAACGGTGACTGAATGCACACGCAGCAATGTCCACATTATAAAAAACGGGGTTTTTATTACCCACCCGGCAAACAACTTTATCTTGCAGGGAATAACGCGCAATCATCTTTTGAAAATATGCGAAAGGNTGGGAATCAAAACAGAGGAGCGGGTTTTTACNCTTTCTGAACTTTTTGACGCTGATGAAGTTATCATTTCCAACATTGCACATTTTGCGATGGCGGCGGATACAATAGANGGAAAACGATGCGGCGGAAAAGCGCAAGAGCTTTTAAAAAAGATTCAAGACGAACTGATGCAGGAATTTATTGAAGAAACCGGCAAACAACCAGACCGCTTTTCCGCATAAGCTCCCACGCGGTTTTTGCGTCTTCTTTCCCGGCGATTTTCTCAAGCGTTGAGTAAAACTGTTCAACCGTCAACCCTTTGCCCAAAGACGCGCTTTCCAATAACGCGGCAATTTCTTTCGCCGCCGCCGCACCCGCTGTTTTAAGTTCCCGCTCTTCAAGCCGCCAGCGCCAG
>WQRS01000084.1 GCA_009786615.1 Treponema sp.
AGCCTGGGTTTGCCGTTGTCTTGATCAAGGCGCGGCTCAGGGCGGCCGTAAATTTCAGGCATTGACGGCAAGCGCGGGAAAGCCGGAAGCGGCCCCAATACGGGCGCCGGTTCCCTGAAAGGAAATGCCTTGCCTTCCCCAGAGTTTCCGTTTGCAATTCCGTTACTTACATCAGACCAGCGCGAGGTTACAGAACGGGAATCATCCACCGAGGTCTGCACACCGCCTTCACGATGCATGCGCGTTTCCTTATACGAAGTGCCGCGGCGGGGGTGGGTACGCACCACAACAGTTTTCCCTTCTGCGCGATCTTGCGGTTCACTGCGGAAGGAACTATCCTCCCTGTCCGGTTCATCATGCCCGCCCTGATCGTTTACGTCGCCTGTTTCCCCTTCGTGATCACCGCTTGGCTTTTCATCAGTTGTTTCTGTAAGGGAATGCGAGTCTGTCCGCGGGGCAACTGAAGCATTTTCCCTGTTTTCAGATTCACTCTCATTGCTTTGAGACCCAGTTTCGCTTCCCTCCAAGGGGGCAGAATCAGAGACACCTGTGTGTTCAGGTACCTCATTAATTCCAGGCAAAGCTTCACCTTCCAAAGTTTTTAATTTTCGACTTCTTCTCACAATTGCCATTGATTACTCCACTGCTCCGCAATCTCGCACTCTTTATTATTAAGAATACTGATAGGTGTCTTTTCACTCTTTTTGTTGATTATTTTTGTCGGTGTAAAAGGCTTAACGCCCCAGTCCAAAGCACAAGCAAAACTGTATACGACAATTTATTCGCACAATAGTACAAAAATCCCCTTTTGTCAATAGCTTTTTTACGTTCGGTTTATTCTGTCAAGAAGCGTTTCCAATGCCGCGGCAGCCGCAGCCTCGCGTACTTCATTTCGGCTTCCTGAAAAACTGAACATCTTTGCATCCGACCAAAACGAATCTTGCGCCTTTTCATTTCTGCCGGAAATCGCTATCCAGACCGTGCCGACCGGAGCATCCGCACTGCCGCAGCCCGGCCCCGCAAAGCCTGTAACCGAAAACGTCCACGAAGCGCCGCTTTTTTCAAGCGCGCCTTCTGCCATTGCCAGCGCAACAGGACGGCTAACCTCCCCATGCTCTCTTATTAATTCCTCGCTTACTCCGATTTGCTTTATTTTGGCATCAGTTGTGTAGGCGACAAATGCCCCCCAAAAAACCTTTGACGCACCGGGAACTCGCGTGATGAAATCGGAGGCAAGACCCGATGTGCATGATTCAGCGGCGGCAATTGTTTTTTGCCGCACCGCAAGGCTTCTGACAACTTCTTCAGCCAAAAGCTGCGCTTTGCCAAAATAAGCCAATGCGGGAGTCAAAATGCTAGGCACCGGTTCGCGTCAGTTCAGCTTTTATTTCCTCCGTAGGACGGGAGAAAATCTCGACATCTTTGCTAATGCCGGTCATGCTGCATTGACCTTCAAATAAAACGCCGTCGGCAATACGCAGACGTGCGGCGGTGACATCCCCGCGCACTTCCGCCCCCGTGAACATATCAACTTTGTCCTTGGCGCGCACCGCCCCAACAACTGTTCCGTGAACCAAAAGTGAATTTACAGAAATATGATCCGCTTCCACCACCGCTCCTTTTTCAACGATAAGAGAACCTGAAGCCTCAATAGTGCCCTTAAACTTGCCCTTTATGCACAACGTTTCGCTAAAGCGTAAAAATCCGTTAAAACTTGTGCTGTTACCGAAAACGACTACACCGCTTTCTTTCCTTTTTCCGTCTTGCTTGCCCATTAAAACTTGTTACTCCTGAACCGGATTCCCGCGCATTTTAGTCTCAAGCAGGGGAAGATCGATTTCGCTTTTTCTAAGGCGCTCCCATTCAGCATCGGTTTTATCAATGCGCCCTTTCAAGTCCGTTACGTGCTTTTTTATAACACCGGATTTTTCTGAAATTGTTTTAAGATGTTTTACGGTATTTTTTTCGTCACCTGTTTTGCCCGCGCCGGAAGCATTAAGAGCGTCAACCGATTCGGAAAACAAAGCCGCCGCCGATTCCAATTCATCGACAGTTTTTTCAAAACCGGACAAACTTGCTTTCATGTCGCTGCACAACTGTTCGGCAAGACTTAAGCGCGATTCGCGCACTAAAAGCTGTGAGTATAACTGGCGGCTTCTCAAAAGCACTTTAATTCTTGCAAGCACCTCAGAAAAGTTAAACGGCTTGGTTATGTAATCGTCAACACCCAACTCAAAACCTGCCACTTTGTCTTTAACATCATCCAGAGCGGAAAACATAACGATGGGAATATCCCAGTGTTTGGGATCGGCTTTTAGCGTTTTCGTCAATTCCCACCCTGACATCTTCGGCATAATATTATCCAAAAGAATAAGATCAGGTAAAAATTTTTTCGTTTTATCAAGACCCTCAATTCCATCTTTTGCCCTTTCCACCGAAAAACCAAGTCTTGAAAACATGACATCGAATAAATCAAGGTTTATTTCTTCGTCATCAATAATCAAAATTTTTGCCTTATTACTCATTAGAATCCCCTCTTTCAAACTTTTTTTTATTATGTGCTTTTTGCTTGACCCCAATCACTTTGGTCATTATACGTGAAAAGCCGCCGGTAATCAACATGGCAAAAGCCGCGATGGTAAAAGTCAGACCAAGGAAATCGCCAAAGCGCGTGTAGATGGTTGTCACCGACATAATGGGAACTTCCGCGATAAGAAAAGTTTCGACAAAAGGCTCTGCCATCGCAATCACACGCCCGTTTGGATCAATTGCCGCTGTCTGCCCGGACGCGGTTGCGCGTACCATAGAGCGCCGGTTCTCCACGGAGCGGAAAACAGCCATTGTCAAATGCTGCATTTGCGAGGAAAGGCTTTGCGCCCACGCATCGTTTGAAAGGTTTACAAAAACCTCCGCTCCTGCAAGGGTAAACTTGCGGTTTATGTATCCGAATGTATCTTCAAAGCAAATTGGCGTTGCAAACCTAATCCCTTGAGCTTCAAAAATAGTTAATTCCGTTCCCGGATCCCAAAAAGTGGTGTCCTCCTCCCGCAGCGCGCGGTATATCCATTGGAAAATGCCGTATATTCGGGGAAAGCGGTCGCCAAACGGAAAAAGTTCGGCAACCGGAAAATGCTCGGTGAACGGAACAAGGTGTATTTTTCCGTATGCCTCAACAATTTCCCCGCGCTTGAAAAGCAACGCGGCGTTATAATTTATACTGTTGTTCCCGAAAGGATTGCGGACAGGATCGCGTATGGCATGGTGATTGCCGATTATAAACGGAACTTCCTGCCCCGCCAAATATTCAAGCAAATCCCGCACCAAATACCACGCATCCCGATCATCCCGGATAGTCAGCTGCCAATAAATGCGCGGGACAAAAGCCGTCTCTGACCACACGACAAAATCCACATACGGGTTTGCGCTCAGCGCCTGATCAGAAAGATCGCGCAATACAGAAAAATCGCTAGCGAACTCTTGAAGCTGCTGCCAACGCGTTGGCGCACGGGCGGCAAGCCACGGATCGGTGTTGTTTTGTATCAATGCAAAAGTGGCTTTTCGTTCCTGTGAATAATCAATTTGTGAGGCAAACCCAAAAACAAGCGAAAAAACTAACAGCGCGCACCATATTAAAGCCGCAGCTTTTTCAACACGAAAATAAGCTTTGATTTTTTCCGCACACAAAAAAACCAGCGCGCCAATCTGCCGCATGATTAATAAAAGCGGCTTTGGTTCCAGCTTCGCGTTTGATTTTGCGGCGCTGTAATTTGAAAGCAACTTGTTGTCTTCGCGGCTAAAAGCGGAAGCAAGCCACGCGGAAGGGAATACAACGAGCGCGGAAACGCCCCAAACGCCTGTAACCGAGGCAATTTGGATGAGCGGAATAAATTGCCATTGGGAATAACCTGTTATGCCGTAGGAATAACCCAGAAAACCCAGCGTCCTTAAATACTCGTACGCCATCCACAAAAGAAACTGGAGTATGTAGCCGCGTTTTGGGAAGAGGCGGACAGACAGATGCAAAAGGAGGAAAAGCACTGCCATGTACAAAGAATAAACAGCACCAACGAGGATGCTTGCAAGCGGGTGAAAAACGCTAAGCCAGTAGTTAAAAAGCCCGTAAGCCGCATACCCATACAGAGCGCCCAAAATAACGGACGCTCCAAGCCCGGCACGTCGAGTTACCCAGAACACAGGCACGTAAGCAAACCACGCAAGAAACGGAAGACCGTTTTTAAACGGGATGTTAGGAAACATCGCCGCAAATAAAACAGCAGCAACAGCAACCGCGCCGAGATTAACTAAGGAATTCTTAACCCTTCCATTCATGCTGTTTTAAAGGTACCACACATCCCGTTTCAGATCCTTGCCGGATCTGAACGCAACAACTTTATGGGAGCTAACTGAAACCGTTTCCCCTGTTTTCGGATTTCGCGCCTTTTCACGACCTTTCCGCGTTCTGATTTCAAACGTGCCAAAACCCCGCAACTCTATCGTTTTATTGGAGACAAGCGCGTTTCTTAACTCTTCGATAAACGAATTTACCACTTTAAGAACATCCTCGCGGTTCGCNCCTGACTTTTCATAAATTGCATCAAGCAGATCGGCTTTGGTTATTTTACCCACGGTCATGCATCTCCGCCCGCTATTTTCACGCAGGGAAAACAGCGTATTCTTTACTGGGCCGCTTTTATGGAATTGAACAGGCGCTGCATTCTTGATTTTTTCCGGGAGGCAGCGTTTTTCTTTATTATCCCTTTCTGCGCCGCGGTATCCATTCTTTTTATCATGTCCCTAAGCGCCGTTTCCGCTTCCGTTACCTTTGCCGGATCGCGTTCCGATTTCTGAACCAAAACAACAAACTTTTTCGCGCTGGTTCTGACAGCGGATTTAACCGCCTTGTTCCTAAGCCTGCGATCTTCACTCTGTCTATACCGCTTTGCAGCGGAATCTTTTTTCTTAGCCAAAAGAACCCCCAATGTAATATGAGCGTAATATTACGCATCTTTCCAGCGGGCACAACCCCGCACCTGCCATACGCCGCTTGGCGGCGGGCATTTCCGGTTATTTGAACTCCGACGGCCGGCGTTCCATGCGCTTGCATTTGCCACATTCTGCCAGGTTTTTTACCTTGCCGTTTTCAAAGATAGTCTTCATCTTGACCTCACCGCCGCAGCCGCAAAAAAACTTTTGAGTGGCGCTGGCAGTACGTGAGTTTTTACTTGCCTGTCCCATAGTATTTCTCCTTAAGCCCGCTTCCAGGCGGAGGCGAACTCATAATCTCTTGCGATAAACATACAATAAACTTAATCGCAGTGTCAACTGCACGCAAAAGTCCGCCAGCAATTTTCAGTTTGACAAAACTATGTTGTGTAATATCCTGAACAACACCAGGTGGGGCGGATAGGAGGGACTTGTCGCCCGCTTGGAGAATCCGCACCGGAGCCGGCTTTCCTACAGAAAGCTCATCGTCTCCTCTGCGGGGAATCCTGCGCAAATGGGCTCCTCACCCTCCGAGCCGCCCCACCGATCACTATCCGGCTATTGCACAGCAAAATTTTGTCAAATTGAATTATGGTGATGGGGGAACCGCCTTAATACAAGCCCGCGAAGCGGGGTGAGATGCAGAACCTTATAACCAGCATCATATTTTGCTGAACAAAATATGCATTAGTTAGACAAAAGCCGTAGTACGGGGACGGGTGCCCATTTGTGTAGCATCGGCGCGAACAAGATGCCACGCGATCTGACTTTAGTCCGCGCGTGCGAAGGTAAAAGCCACGCCGCTAGCTATACAAATGGGCGGAGACTGTAGCTCTGCTGGAGGCAGAGCATACGATTATTCCTATAAGTCCCCACTCAAAGAGTGGATTCCCGTATATGCAGGTTTATGTTTGCCTTTATGCATCCTTCTCGGTAAAATGAGAATTGATGAAAGTCCGCCTCCCATTAGCGCCTTTGCCGGCTAAAGTTTGCCGTCAAGCCACATCCCGATAAGATGCCTGGAAAGAGAACCGTGTCCGGGAAGCTCAGGCAGTTTGTCCCTGGAAAACCACTGAGCGTCAGTTATTTCTGTGCCATCAGGTTTGATTTCGCCTTTAAGGTAGCGGGCGGAAAAACCAAGCATAAGCGAGTTGGGAAAAGGCCACGGTTGTGAGCAAATGTAACGTATGTCGCAAACTTCAATGTTCACTTCTTCCATTA
>WQRS01000085.1 GCA_009786615.1 Treponema sp.
GCGGACATCATTTTATTAAACTTGGATGCGCCGCACCTTTTCCCGCTGAATGATCCTTGTGCGCTTGTGGCGTACTCTGCAAAAGGAAGTGATGTGTGTTTGACGATGGTGCAGGGAAAAATATTGTACGAAAACGGCGAACACAAAACAATAGATCTGGAAAAAATTAGATACGAGGTTGATAATTATGTCGTCAAGCGCCTTGGCAAATGATAGTGCGGCGAACGCCGTAGTGGAAAGTAAAATAGGAAATTTTTTTACAGCGAACACACTTAAGATGATCGCTATGGCGCTGATGTTCATCGATCATTACGCAGTTGTGCTTTTGCCGCAAGGCTCGCCGTTGTATATGCTTTTCAGACTGCTTGGAAGAATTGTAATGCCTGTAATTTGTTTTTTTATTGCTGAAGGCTATCATTACACTTCAAGCAAAAAAAAATATATTCTGCGCCTTTTTGTACTGGCGCTCATTTCGCACATTCCGTTTAATATCACGTTTGGGCATTCGCTTTCGCCGCTGGAAGCGACAAGTGTAATTTGGGCGCTTGTTTTGGGGCTTGTGGCGCTTGCGGCGTGGAAAAGTGATAAACTGAACATTGTTGTAAAAGCTGCAATAATAGCGCTGTGCTGCGCTGCGGCGTGGACAGCCAATTGGAACTTTATCGGCGTCTTGTGGATTTTGGCTTTTGGAATGTTTCACGGCAATTTCAAGCGCCAAATCATTGCGTTTTGCGCAGTCGGTTTATTTGTTCATTTAGCGCTTGTGTATTATCGTTTCGGATTTACGCATTGGCATCAACTTGGCATTTTTCTTCCAATTCCGCTGTTGGCAATGTACAACGGAAAACTTGGGAAAAAATCAAAGGTGCTTGCGTACAGTTTTTATGTGTTTTATCCTGCGCATTTACTTTTGCTGCATTTTATGGGTATGTTCATTAATTGAGGATTTTGGGAGGGTTTTGGTGAGAAAGTTTGCNGCGGCAATTTTTTGTATTTTTTTGNTTTCTTCATTTGCGATAATTTCTTATTTGGTCATTTCTTTTTTTACAGCTCAAAGACCGGCACAAGAATGGGCATGGCAAGCTAACGTTGTTGCTCACAGATTGCCGGGTTCGTTGGTTCCGCGTTCAGAACTCAACAACTATTTTTTTTATGTTTGGGAAAGCGGAACCTTTGAGCTCCCTGTAACCGGGGCAACCGGCTGGGCGGCAATCGATCTTCCGTTGCACTCAGGCCCTGGTGATCACACAAACATTGTCGCAATGCTTCCTATGGGACAGCCGTTCACCATCTTGCAGGCAAGCGGCGAATGGTGGCTTGTTGAAGTCGGCAACATTGCAGGATGGGTAACAAACCGCCTGTCAATGATTAATTTACCGGATGTTTTACCGTCAATAGTTTTTAGAAATGCGAACACTCATTCCTCGCTGTTCAGATCGTCGGGAAGGGATATTCCGAATATCACAGGAATGCCTTTGTGCAATTCGCGTGATTTTAACGCACGGCTTGGAAGGGAAGTTGACATCGCCGCCGCACTGTACGGAATGGCGAGGAAAATTGGGGCTGCCCAACAAGCCGCATTAGCCAACGGGCACACGCTTATTATTTACGAAGCATTCAGGTCGCACGATGTTCAGGAAATGATTTATGAAAACTTAAGTTACCTGTACAAAAATGATCCTGTTGTGCGCGAAGGTATTTCCACGCCGCCGTGGAACATTAGGTGGTTTTTGGCGCGCTCGCCATACAACCATCAGCGGGGGACAGCAATAGACACAAGTCTTGGAAGAATTCTCAGCTACGAAATTAGGGCAACAGGCGATTTTGGATTTATTCATATAAATGAATTTGTCGAATATCCAATGCAAACTGCGATGCACGAACTAAGCATTGCCGCAGTTGTGTTTTCACAGCCAATTCATGCCCGATCAGATACTGCATGGAAAGAAGCATATTTTTCTACAGCCGCAACTTACGGCACAAGGCGTTTGCACCGTTATTTAACAGACGCGGGTCTTACACCGCTTGCATCTGAATGGTGGCACTTTAATGACCTTGAATATACTGAATTGGCGATCGAAATGGACATCACAGGAAAGTTTTTTACAGATAGAACTTTTTCGCGTCCGCCTGCGAGAGTCGCCATAAGCGCTCAATAGAAAGGTTACTCAGGCTCTTCTCGTTACCGGGCCTGCGGCAACAATAATTAAAAGAGGAACGTCATGAGAGAAATACACACCAACCTTTTTGTCGGCGGTGATGACGCCTGCGCATCTTGTGCGACAAAGCCTGAGTTCGCTATACTCCACGCCTGCAAAAGCTGCCATCAAGAAGCTTTAGCGTACAGAAGCTCACTCCCACCTTCGCATCCAAGTTACTTGATCCATGAAAACCCATCGCATCTTTACCTGAATATGGTTGATATGCCGAACGAATTGCTGCCGGAATATACCCACCCAATGGTTAAACGCGCTATGGAATTTATCGAGCAAAACTTAAAAACAAAAAAGGTGCTCATACATTGCAATTTCGGAATGTCGCGTTCGCCGTCACTTGGGTTAATATACTTGGCAAGAACAGGTATCATTCCCAAAAGCTCACTTGAAAAAGCGGCAGGAGTTTTTGCGAAGTTATATCCGAGATATTCACCCGGTGAGGGAATATCGCTTTATATGAAGCGAAATTGGGACTATTTGATGGGTGATCTATCGCAGTGAAAAATATGTACGGCGTTACTCCCTGGGGCGCTTGGTTCATTGATGTGCTTGAAAGTTACCAAATGGGCGCTCGCCTTGTGCGGGGGAGAACTTATGCTAACGCCGGTCGTGTGCTTTCTCTTGTATTTGACTCCGGTCGTGCGCTTGCCAAAGTCAAGGGAAGTAATCGCCGGACTTATAGGGTGGAAATAAGTTTTCCGCCGTTAAAAGAAGCGGAACAGGTCTATCAAATGATCGAGGGAGATCCGCTGCTTCTGGCACGAATTGCCGCCGGAGAATTGCCGCCGCGTTTTTTGGTTAAGTTAAAAAATATGGGTATAAACCTTATTCCCTTAGACTGGTGGGACATGAAGCGTTTTTGTTCTTGTCCTGATTCCGGCGACCCATGCAAGCACATGGCTGCCCTTTACTATATCGTTGCGCGCGAAATTGATTCAGATCCCCACGTGCTGTTCAGGCTTCGGGGAATGGATTTGGAAGAGCGCTTTGGAAAGGCGGCAGTTCACAAAATTGCGCCACCTTTTACGATAACATACGCCGCAGACGAAAAACCTGCGCGCAGGGATTTGCGCGATGAAGAAACGCCGCTTATTCCTGAAAACCCAACCGAAGAAATTTTTCTGGAAGAAATTCCCCATTGCGCTGAACTAATAACTTCACTTCTTCCCGGCGCTCCGCCTTTTTGCTCAAGAGATTTTTCACTGGTGATGGCAGAGTTTTACCATCATTGTGCCCGCTGCCAATTTTTGGGTTCGGNATTGGAATCTGCAAATGAAGAATTAAACTCAAGTTTCGAACATCAGTTTTCGCGATCGGTGTGGACGGTAATTTGCGAACAGGCGCATNCCGGAGCAAAAGTGTATCTTGACATGGAAGATATTAACGGTAATGTCAGGCGCTTTTCCTCTTATGATGCTTTTGAACATTTTGTGCAATTTACTTCTGAAGACGGAACAGCATCGTACACATTTCTTTTTTTTCTGTTTAAGTTTCTAAACCTGGTTTGTTCGTCNGGCGCTTTTATTCCGTATGTGCTTTCGGAAAATAAAACGCTTCGTATAATCTGGCGTCCGTTTGAAACTTTACCGCCTGTTTCTGCAATGCTCAAAGCAATTGCAGAAATTATGCCGCTTGAAACAAGCGCGCTTGACGGCAAAAAAATCATAAGCGGAAGAAGTGTTGTTGATCTTTTGGCAAGCTCGTTTTTGAATGAGTGGATTTTTCGAAGATCACTTGCCTTTGGAAACGGATTTTATAAATTCGGAACAGGTGTTGAATACCGTAAATTGATCGGTATGTTTTTTCTGAAAAACCATATCGATGTTTCAGCGCCGGCAATGCAAAGCCTGCCCGCTGTAATTGATCGCTGGCTTTCTGTATTGCATATTAAATTCGATGCTTTCCATTACAACCTTACAGTACGTGAAGCAAAACACAGGTCTGGCGAAATCAGTCAGGATTTAAATTTTACTCTTTCATTTGAAGTTATTGTTGAGGACAAAAGTGATAGTGAAATTAAATCTTTTAAATTACCGCTTTCAAAATGCAAGGATTTGGAAATGCTTCGCGCGCCAATTGCGCTGTCAAATTACTTAAGCGAAATCCGAAGCCTTACAACGCGCCCGTCAGTCAGGCTTTCAGAGCCTCGCCTTGTTGCGTTTCTCGATTCTGCGGCTCCGCTTTTAGCCCGTTTGGGAATGACAATTAATCTTCCCAAAGCGCTGCTTAAAGAATTAAAACCGCGTCTTGTGCTTAAAGGGAGTTCATCAGCCGCTTCACTTAAACATTATCTTGATTTAGAAACGCTGCTTGATTTTGAATGGCAGGTCGCAATCGGCGATAAAGTTATGAGCCTTGACGAATTTAAAAAACTCGTAAATGAAAAACGAGAGATAATTCGTTTTAATGACGGCTTTGTAAAAATGCAGGCGGAAGAATTTGCCCGTCTTAGAAAAAAGGCAAAAGACACAATACCAACAATAAATGATTTTTTAAGAGCATTTTTTTCAGGTGACACAGTTTTAGCGTTTGATGCCCGCAAAACAATTGACAACCTTTTCCGCGAACGTAATTTTCCGGTTCCGCACTCGCTTAACGCGCAGTTACGCCCGTATCAAAAGCGCGGTTACAATTGGGTTTGCTCCCTTTTGCTTTCAGGTTTCGGCTGTGTTTTGGCGGACGACATGGGTTTGGGCAAAACTGTTCAGTCAATAACTGTATTGCTCAGGTTAAAGGAAGAAGGGCTTTTAGATAAAGCCACAGCCGCCGATGGATTTCACGGCTGCCTTATCGTAGCCCCGGCAGCGCTTTTAAGCAATTGGGAAAAAGAACTTTCGCGTTTTGCGCCATCATTAAACGTGTCGCGCTATCATGGGAATAAACGAATCTTGAACAGAAAATACGATGTGTTTTTAACTACGTATCAAACGGCGGTTCGTGATGCTGTAAAACTGAAAAATGTTTCCTTTTCCCTGCTTATAGTGGACGAAGCGCATTTAATGAAAAACGCGGAAACACGGCTTGCAAAAACGGTGAAAATGCTGCGCTGTCAATACCGCCTTGCGCTTTCCGGAACACCTGTTGAAAACCGGCTTGAAGATCTCCGCTCACTTTTTGATTTTGTTTTACCAGGTTATCTTGGAAGCGCCGCGGATTTCAAAAAGCAGTACCGCATCCCAATCGAAGTTATGCGAAACCGCCAGCGTGCTGATGCGCTTAAAAAGATCACTTCGCCGTTTCTGCTCAGGCGGTTAAAAACTGATAAAAACGTTATCGAAGATTTGCCTGAAAAGATCGTTGCCAACGAATACGCGCTGCTTGAAAAAGAGCAGGCTGTGTTATACGAAAGCGTTGTTGAAGAAACTCTGCATAAATCAGAAAAATGTGATTCAAAAACGCGCTCAACGCTGATTCTTTCCCTGCTNACTTCGCTCAAACAAATCTGCGATCATCCGCGNGTGTTTGACAAAGAAAGTCCGGCTGTTTCAGAGCTTTCAGGCAAAGCGCAATTGCTCATCACACTTNTGCGGGAAATAATGGCGAACCGCGAAAAGACTCTCATATTCAGCCAATATGTTGAAACGCTTAATTGCCTACAGCAAATCATCAACAAGGAACTTGGTGAAGCCTCACTTATTTATCATGGCAGTCTTGGGCACAAAGCCCGCGGCGAAATTATCAACCAGTTTCAAAACAATCCTGCTTCGCGTATTTTGCTGGTGAGTTTGAAAGCGGGCGGGCTTGGGCTTAATCTGACTGCGGCAAGCCGTGTTGTTCATTATGACCTTTGGTATAATCCGGCTGTGGAAAATCAGGCAACTGACCGCGCCTTCCGAATCGGGCAAAAGCGCACGGTTTTTGTTCACCGCTTTATCACCAAAAACAGCTTTGAGGAAAAAATTGATGAAATGATTTCCAGTAAACAGGAGCTTGTTGA
>WQRS01000086.1 GCA_009786615.1 Treponema sp.
AAAGCCCTAACGGGCAAAAGGGTGCTGTCTCCTGAAAGCGCGGCAAGCAAAGGACGCCCCAGAATCTCAAAAGTTGCAGCTGCCGCAAACGGGTTTCCTGACAAGGACAAAACAGGCTTCCCGTTTAAAAACGAAAACATCNCCGGCGCGCCGGGTTTAATATTCACACCGTGAAAAACCTGCTCCGCTCCCAATGCAGGAAGCACTTCGGTTAAAATATCTTTTTCACCGACNGAAACTCCGCCTGTTGTAAAAAGCACATCCGCCTGCTCCAAAGATTTGCTTATCACTTTCCCAACAATTTCTGCTTCGTCTCCGGTTTGTGCAGCGGAAACTACGTGGACAGAAAGTTCGCAAAGCCGCGCACAAAGCATAAATAAATTGCTTGAAAAGATTTTGCCCGGCGGCAGGGTAATTTCTGCNCCAGGTTCCACAAGTTCGTCTCCTGTAACCAAGAGCGCGGCTTTTAGTTCGCGGCGAACCGGAACGTGAACGTAGTTTGAGCTTGCAAGTACGCCAATTGCCGCGGCATCCAGTTTTGTTCCTGATGAGAGCAAAAGGCTTCCTGAAAAAAAATCTTCACCGCGAAAGCAAAAGTTTTCGTGCCGCGAAAGCGGGCGGGAAATAATAACTTGATTCGTGTCTGACTCAGTTTCTTCCTGTTTGATTACGCAGTCGCAGCCGTGCGGAATTGGAGCGCCTGTCATTATGCGCGCCGCCTGATTGCGTTGAACAGAAAAGCTCGGGTAAACGCCGGCGCACAATTTTCCGGCAAGCGAAAGGCGCACAGGCGATTGCGGCGAAGCACTTACAGTATCTTCAGATCGCAGGGCATAACCGTCAAGCGGAGAGCGGTCAAATGGCGGCTGATCAATATACGCAAAAATATCTTTGGCTAAAACTTTTCTGTGCGCNCGCTCAAGCGGAACGGTTTCTTCACCANGAAGCAAANCAGTTTTTGATATGAGCGAAAGGGCTTCCGTAAGTTCAATTTCATTTCGTCTTTTTTCCAAAATATCCTCCCGTTATTTTCCAAAAGCACAGTCAGGGAAATAGCACTGTTCGCATTTGTGACACAAACCGCCATGCCCCATCGCCGCAAAATCGGCTGATGAAAGGGAAAGACCTGCCGCTATCCTTGGCAGCACCAGATCAAAAACCGTGGGCTTGTGGTACATGACACAGCCTGGCAAGCCCAAAACCGGAACGCTGTCTTCAAAATATCCCATCATTAACATTGAACCGGGTAAAACAGGCGTGCCATAACAAACGATATTTTGGCACACGGCGCTGATCGCGGCAGGAGTTCTGTCGTCCGGATCAACGCTCATGCCGCCTGTGCAGAGGATGAGATCAGGTGAAACCTCCCTCACTTCCAGAATCGCTTTTTGTATGCCGGCTGAATCATCACCAACGGTTTTGTGCGCTATTACTGTTATGCCAAACTTCGCCAGCTTATCAAGCACAACCGGAGTGAATGCGTCTTTGATGCGCCCATGAAAAACTTCGTTGCCTGTTGTAACAATGGCGGCGGTTTTTAACTTCCACGGAATAACAGCCGCCAAAGAAATNCCTGCCGTAATCGCTTCCGCTTTTTCAAGTGCCGCTTCAGCAATGACAAGCGGAATAACGCGCACTCCCAAAAGAGTGTCACCGGATTTCACTGAAGTGTTTGTGTGGCGGCTTGCAATCGCAATTTGCCCGATGGAATTAATCGCGTTCAGTTTCACGCAATCCACGGTGAAAAGACCGCCTGTTTCAGCAACCAATTCGATCTTTCCTTCCTTAACTTGAGTTTTCCTCATAAACTTGTTTTCGCATATCGCTGCAAGACGCTTTGCCGCCTCGTTTTCATGCAGAAAACCATGGATTTCTTCCCACACATAAAGCTTATCTTTCCCCATAGAAAGCAGTACAGGAATATCCTCTTCGCGCACAATATGCCCTTTTCTAAAACGCGCGTCTTTGATGGTCCCAGGAATTATTTGGGTAATATCGTGGCAAAGAATATGCCCTATTGAATCTTTGGTTTTTATTTCCTTAAAAGCAGGTTTTTCAAAAGGTTTAATTTTTTCCTCCACATTCACCGTCGTTGCATGTTAATATGTCCAAGCCGTGTTTGAGTTCGCCAAGTATGAACTCAAGATTTTCGCGCACAGCTTTCGGGCTGCCAGGTAAATTGACGATAAGGGTTTTCCCACGAATCGCGGCGGCGGCGCGGCTTAACATTGCCCGCTTTGTTACGCCCATATTATGCATACGCATTGCCTCTGGAATTCCCGGCACAATACGCTCCGCTACCGCAAATGTTGCCTCAGGCGTTCGATCTCTGGGCGAGAAACCTGTGCCGCCTGTAGTAAGAATTAAGTCAGAAATATTTTCATCGCAAAGCCGCTTGAGTTCTTTTTCCATAAGCGGCTGTTCATCGGGAAGAATTAAACACTCCGCAATCGAATAGCCTTCGCTCTCCATAATTTCACCTATTACTTTGCCGCTGACATCTTCCCTTTCGCCTCTGGAACCTTTGTCGCTTGAAGTGATTATACTTAGGCGGTACATTTTATTCGGCATTTATTTCATCCCCTGTTTGCACGAGTCCGCCTTCAAGCACAACAGCAAAAGTTCCTTCGCGCGGCATAATGCAATCACCCATGCGGTGATATATAGCGCAGCGGTGCAGACATTCTTTGCCTATTTGCGTTATTTGCAATAGAGCCTTTCCGCAGCGGAGCTTTGTGCCAACGGGAAGATTTGCAAAGTCAATTCCTTCAGCGACTATGTTTTCACCAAAATCGCCGTATACAACCTCAGCACCTTTTGCACGGAAGTCATCAATTTTCTCAAGCGCCAAAAGACTTACTTGCTTGTGTCCGCTTCCGGCGTGGGCATCGCCTTTTAAGCCGTGTTGTTCGATAAGCTCAGCTTGAAGGTTGTCCCTTTTTGCCTCGCCTTTATTTTTGCTAAGACAGACAGCTTTTACCTTTCCCAATTCATCCCCCTATTCGAACCATTTCCGTTTTACGCAATTTTGCTTTTTCGTATGCCGCCTCGTTTGTTCCCAAACGCGATGAGTCAAAATTATGTCCGGCAGGTTTTTTCCTTGCAAGATTTCTAATAGCCTCTTCAATTTCTTTATCAGAAGTTTCGCCACGCAAAAGCTCTCGGATGTTTATGCCGAGATCGTGGGCAAGGCAAAGTTTTAACGTGCCGTCTGCGGTAATTCGTATGCGGTTGCATTTTTCGCAAAACCTGCGGCTTACAGCTCCTATAATGCCGATGCGACCTGAAAAGCCCGGCAGAGTGTAATAGACAGCAGGGCCGCTGCCGGATTTTTCCTTTGCGGCTGTTAAAGTTCCGTATGTTTTTTCGATTATAAAAGCGGCTTCGTTAATCGGGAGCGGCTTCAATTCCGCGGCAACGCCTAAAGGCATAAGCTCAATAAAACGCACCGCGATATTTTTATCCCTTGCTAAAGACGCAAAACGAACAAGCTCTTCTTCGTTAAAGCCGTGCATGGGAACACAGTTTATCTTAACCTCAAGCCCCATATCCAACGCGCGATCAATTGCGGGCAAAATGCTTTTCAGGCTTCCACCTCTTGTTAAGCGGCTAAACTTTTCTTCGTCCAATGTATCAAGGCTAACATTTACCGCGTCAAGACCTGAAGCGGCAAGGCTTTGCACATATTCGCCCAAAAGAACACCGTTGGTGGTCATGTTGACCCGCTTTATGCCGCTTAAACATTTAAGTTCCTTTATAAAGCCTGATGCTCCCTTGCGCACCAAAGGCTCNCCTCCGGTTATCCTCACCGTGCTGATTCCCATATTGCTAAGAATCCCGCATATACGCAGNANCTCNTCAAAGCGCAAAATATCTTTATGCGCAAGTTTTGTTATGCCTTTTGNCGGCATACAGTAAAGACAGCGCAGGTTGCAGCGGTCGGTAATCGAAAGGCGCAAGTAGTTTATCGTTCTGTCGAATGAATCGGTGAATNTATTTTTCATAAAGCACGGATATAATGACCGCTCCTTCCNCCTGATTTTTCGCAAAGCCTGATATTGCCAATCACCATGTTTTTGTCAACCGCNTTGCACATATCGTACACGGTAAGCAAAGCTACCGAGACACCTGTTAGCGCTTCCATTTCCGCGCCTGTTTTGGCGGAGAGCTTTACAGTACAGCTCACTTCTATCAGGTTTTTTTCTTCGGTTTCTTCACTGATAGTAAAGTCGATTGTGCAGGTATCAAGAAAAAGGGGATGGCAAAGCGGGATTAAATCTGATGTGCGTTTAACGGCGGCGATACCGGCAATGCGGGCAACGCCCAGCACGTCACCTTTTTTNCCGGTTCCGCTCTGCACCGCCGCAATTGTTTGGGCGCTAACAGAAATCTCACCCCTTGCCANCGCAAAGCGGNCGCTTGTTTCNTTGCCCGATATATCCACCATCACGGCATTGCCGTTTCCGTCAAAATGGGTGAAATTATTTTCGCTCATGTTTCCTCCTTTTCAAATTAGGAAGGCGGGCAAGTTTCCTTAAGCCCACCCTATCGTTCTGCCGCGCATAGCAACGGGAGATTTTCCCTCAAGCCTTAGCCCGTCAGAATCGGAGTTATCTATATTTTAGCAGTTTGATTTTGCATTTGTCAATTGCGTACCCGCGGAAAAGGTGTGTTCAAACGGCACAATGTTGGAGTATAATACACTAAAATCGTTAGTAAGCCTGCGGTTTTGTACTGCTTATGCTGAACTTGCCGTTTTTCAAGCAAGCATATAAGGTGTATGTGAACTTACGGTTCGATTAATCCATTCTAATACATCCTTTGGTTTTCTCCCTCCGTGCTGCTACTGCCTTTTTTATCTATGGAATTTGATAACATTACGAGGTACTATTGACGGTTGCCGCCAGTTTTTGGAATTGCCAATTATTCCTGTAACCTTCGACAAATTCCTCTATAGAGTTTCTCCAATTTGTTACTCCTGACGGTTCAAGCATTAATCATGAGCGAGCTTCATAATGAAATGCTTCGTTATAATCCCCTCTAAAAAAATGATAAAATGACACATATTGCAATGTTAAAACTTGAGTATTGTTTATTCGCATAGCCCTTTTGAGCAGCTCAATACTTCTATCCCAATTACCCTTGAGCATATGGATGTATGCCATGTCAGCAAGGCACCAATCAAAAAAATCTTCATGCCCGACAAGCCACTCAGTGTATAATTCATACGCCTTTTCAATGTACCCCATCCGTATTAATCGTAACGCAAAGTCTCTTTGTAAAGCAAAATCATCAGGAGCAATCTCTCTGGCAATGTTATAATGCTCCAATAAGTCATTAATATCTCCGGTTATTTGGGAAAGAATCTCTCCTCTCTGAAAATAATCCCATTGATCACCCCTTGTTTCTATTGCTCGTGCATTCACTCTAAGCGCCTCTTCCAATCTTCCGACACGAAAATATGCTTCTGCCAAACTCCAATATGGCGAAGGTGCTTCACTTTCAAGGGAAAATAGTTCGTAAGCCCTTTCCAAAAAAGGAATGGCTCTTTCATAATCTCCCATAACAAGGTAGCCAAAACCTATTGCGTTATTTACAAAAAAAGAATCCAGATTAAACTCATATGCCCTATGGTAATCCTTCATTGCCAGAGGCATAAACATTTGAAAGTTTTGTTGTTGCGTAAAAAAACCTCGATAAAAATAGAAGAAGTAACCCCGATCAATTCTTCTGATATTGTTTTCCAATATGTCGATGGCTGCTTGAAAATCCCATTCTTGATATTTTTCCAGCGCTTGTAAAAAATATTCCATTTGTCGTTCCCGATCCATTCTGCATGAAAAAATCGACACTGAAATGCTCATCAAAATTACCAAAAATAAAAACGCTTTCTTCATATTTTTTCTCCGCTGCTCTGTACAATTCAGGACTTTTCACCATAATCTTCGTCAGAAGTTGAATTAGTTGACACTATTGGCATAGAAGCTACATACTCCTATACCCCTTTATAATACCGATTAGAATCAGAATTGACAAAACAAAACAAAATATAAACAGGATGACTTGCACAATATAGCCAATGCGAATAGCTGATAGATACTGGGGAATCAAAAATGCGGTTC
>WQRS01000087.1 GCA_009786615.1 Treponema sp.
AAGGCGCGCTTTCAAGCGTAGTGTACTTAGCCTCGATTGTGACTGAACGTGCAGCTCTTTTATCCGCGGCAATGGTTGCAGCTGCGGTGGAAAAATCAGGTGATTGTTTTGACCCCTTTGCACAAGGCGGAATAGCAGTTGAAGGAACGACTTACATACGCTATTCGGGAATGAGGCGCGCATTGGAGTCATACCTTCACGTCATGCTTAACCGAAAAAAACCGCGCCCGTATACGATTGCCCCTGTGCAGCAGGCTTCGCTTTTGGGCGCNGCNGCTGCGGCGCTTTCATAGATGACTTAAGAGNCAACAAGAAATTACCGTTAATAAAGTATAATGAAAATTCTATTGATCCATTCTGAAAAAGACGATACGCTTGTTCGGCACATTTGCCCGTTTTTACAAAAAGTAAAAGCACCTTTTAACGTGCTTCCCGTACAGCAGCTTAACAGCACAGATGGTGACATCAAAAAACAATTTGCGGATTTTTTTTCCACTGCCAATTTTAGTGAAAAGGACATAACACCTTCCAACACGCTGACTCATTTGTTTGTCGTTTCACCTATTGCACAGCGCTGGCTGGATTTCCTTGCGGGCTTTTCGTATGGTTCAAATTTNCCGCTGATAATTTACGGTGCAAAAGCAATAGCCGCTGTCCCTGTGGAATTTTCTTCNTTTTTCAGATTGCTTAATTCCCAAAAATCACTTGAGGAATATATATCGGCAGAAACTGAGGCNTCTGAAAAATGGAAAAGCGCTAGTGTAGTTATTCAGGCGCGCAACACGCTTTTGCAAATGGGAATTCCTGTAACAGGAGAATCTTTATCTGTCTGCACAGGTGAGGGAAGTGAACGAGAAGTTTCNCTTTTTCTCGCGGCAGGTTTTTCACCGGACACAAGAAACAAGGCAGGGACTCCCCTTTTAAACATTGCTGCACGCAGCGGCAGCAAGGAAATACTAAGACTTTTAATCTCCTCAGGTGCACAGATAAATTTGCAGGCTGAAGACAGAGGCACATCCGCCCTTATTGACAGTGCCATGCAAAAAAACATAGACATGGTACGCACGCTCATAGATGCAGGTGCGGATTTAAATATTGTGAGTAAAGACGGACAGACAGCTTTAATTGTCGCTGTAGGTATCGGTGACACCAAAGTTGTGGAAGCACTTTTGAAGGCAGGTGCGAATCCTGATATAAAAGACAGTATGGGAGTAAGTGCGCGTAAGTATGCTGAACTTTTCCACATAGATGATATAACTTCACTTTTTCAGACCTACGCTTGAAGCATTTATAAAACCGGCATTGGTATTGAAGGGGGAATACGATATATGGGCACGATTAAAGAACTATACGAAAAAATTACAAAGGCGAAATACTTAACAGCTTTTACCGGTGCCGGAATCAGCACGCTTTCAGGAATCCCTGACTTCAGGGGGAAAGACGGGCTTTATTCAAATGCTGCCGCTTCCATGCANGTGGAACCGGAAAAAATTTTTGACATACAATATTTTAAGAAAGATCCTTCGATTTATTACAAGGCAGCTTCTTCCCTCATTTACGGTGCCGGCAGCGGTGAAGAAAAAAAGCCGTCAATTGTTCATACAGTTTTGGCGGAGCTTGATAAAAAAGAAATTTTAAAAGCGGTGATCACGCAGAACATTGACTTCTTGCACACAAAAGCAGGATGCCGTTTTGTATTTGAAGTTCACGGATCGCCGAAAATTCATTATTGTCTTGTATGCTCAGGAGTGGAAATGCCATTTGAAAAAGCGGCGGAAATTGTGCGTCAGGGCAATCTCCCGTTATGCGAAAAATGCGGCAAGGTGTTAAAACCNGCGATCACATTTTTNGGCGAAATGCTNCCTGAAAATGAGTTTGCTCAAGCGGTTAGCGCCGCATCAAAAACTGACCTTATGCTTGTTTTGGGAACAAGCCTTACCGTGCATCCTGCTGCCGCAATTCCGCAACGTGTTTTGGCCTGCGGCGGGGAAATTATAATTGTGAACAATATGCCTACACCTTTGGATGACATGGCGGTTATGCGCTTTGAAGATCTAAAAGAAACATTTGAGGACTTAAAAAAAACAATGGAGGAAAGTTTTGAAAATACTTAAAATATATATAATCGCGGTTATTGTTACATTCGGCGCGGTAAGCAATCTGAACGCACAATTTCAATCGGGGATGAGCTTAAGCGGGGCAACCGGGCTTTTGTCAATTCCTTCAGGGCGAATTGGCTGGGAACGCGGGGGGCCTGGCGCGACAGGATTTGACTTTGGCTACCATGCCATAATTTCAGGCGGGAACGCGGCGCATATCCCAAAAATAGCGTTAAACTTTTTGAACACTCTTGAATTGAGTGCGGCTTTTGACATACAACCGCAAAATCATCCTTCGGCATTTATCGGCGGAATGAAAGTGCAGTTGCCGCTGCGCAGAACCGCCTTAGCCATTGGCGGAAATTACCAGATTATCAACATTGGAAGAAACGAACACCTGTATTTTGCCGGGCAGGTTTATGTTGCGGTTACGTATGCGGGCAGTTTTTTTGAAGCGCCAGCTGAAACAACAATTGTTATAGGCAGAACATTCCGCGAAGGCGGAAGGGGCGCAAGTATAGACTTTGGCATGGGCTTTGATATGCGGCTTTTCCCGGGAGTATTTGGCAGCCTTCTCCACTGGGTTACTGACTTTTCAAACTTCTCTTACAGCGTACGCCCTTTCCGCGCGGATGCATACCACCGCGGCGCACTTAACACAGGCATCCGAATTAACCTTTCAACAATCCCCGCATTTTCAAGGCTTAGGTTTTTCGCCGATATAATGCTGGTTGACATCCTGGATCAGAACCGGGCTTTTGCCGCGGGTGTTACTTTTGGCGTGCCGCTTCATTAGGAAGGGAATATCTCCGGGATTATAGTGTAAGAATTTCCAGTAAAAAACCATAAAACAATTATTATGTACAAATATATAAAACAAAACCCAAAATTCGATCTTGAAGACAACATATAATCTCATAGACAATATATATTTTGTAGAGTATAGTGGAGCAATCACAGCGGGGGTACTTCAGTATGCGGAATATCAATTTAACTATCAGTTTTTTATTTGTTGCTGTGCTGACTATTGCGGTCGGCGGTGTTGGTATTTTAGGCATGATGAGGATCTCCGAATCCGGTTTGTACCTTAAAGAGCGCATAACCGAACCTATGCCGCAATTGGCCTTTACTGAAAGAACCCTGCTTACCATAAGGCTGCATGTGCGAGAGATGGTCATGGCATCGCTTAAAGACGATTTTGAACTGGTTGAAACCGAATTTGGCAACATTGTAAGTTTATTGCCTGTGCTGGATGAACACATGGATGCATACAGGGGTTTAATAAACGACCCCAAAGTAAAACGCCTTTTTGACGAAGCCAGAGCGTTATTTGAAAACTATCTTGTACCGATTGTTGTGTCTATATATGAGGCGTCGCTAATAGCGGATGTTTCTGCTATTACCAGTGCGATGGAATATTGCAGGTATTACAGCGAAAGGATTCTGGATGATTTTGCGCAGAGCTTTGAATTATTGATATATCATGCGCAAGCTGCGACACTGCACGCAACAAACATGACGCAAACTTTACTTATCATGATTATTATAGTGCTGTTTGTCTCGGTAGCCACTACCGTACTTCTGGCTTTTTATATATCCGGTATGATCAAAAAACCTATAAAATATTTGACTTCCGCGCTTGAAGATGTTGCAAATGGAGACTTAACAAAAAGGCTTGCGGAGGGAGGACTTAGCGAAGTAGCCCAGGCTTCCCGTCATTATAACAAGACCATGGAAGAACTCAAAATGATGATCGCTATGATCAAAAGCCAATCGGAGAAACTGTTTGATGGCGGCAACGTTCTGGCGGATAACATGAACCAGACCGCCGTTTCGATTAACGAAATCACCGCGAATATCAACACCATTAAGGGTCGCGTCATAAACCAGAGCGCCAGTGTAAGCGAAACCCACGCAACAATGGAACAAGTTGTGGTAAATATCAATAAACTTAACAACCATGTTGAAAAACAAAGCGGCAATGTTTCCATGGCTTCTGCGGCCATTGAGCAAATGGTTGCCAATACCCGTTCCGTTACCGAAACGCTTTTTAAAAATGCTACCAATGTAAAAGCCTTAAGGGCAGCGTCTGATGTTGGACGCAATGGCTTGTCTGAGGTATCGTCTGATATTCAGGAAATTGCCCGGGAATCCGAAGGGCTTATGGAAATAAATTTGGTCATTGAAAACATAGCAAGCCAGACCAATTTACTTTCGATGAACGCCGCGATAGAAGCAGCTCATGCGGGGGATGCCGGCAAAGGCTTCGCTGTTGTAGCCGATGAGATTCGCAAACTGGCGGAAAACTCAAGCGAACAATCCAAAATTATTAACACAGTTTTGAAGAAAATAAAGGAATCGATTGAAAAAATTACCCGTTCAACAGGAAACGTATTGAACAAATTCGAAGCCATTGACGAAAGTGTAAGAACTGTGGAAGAGCAAGAAGAAAATATTCTCTTGGCAATGGAAGAACAAGGAGTTGGATCGAAGCAAATTCTTGAGAAGATGGACAATCTCAACGAAATAACACGGCAAGTAAAAAACGGCACTCATGAAATGCTTGAAAGTGCGAAAGAAGTAATAAAGGAGAGTGAGAATCTTGAGAAGGCGACCCAGGAAATCGCATATGGTATGAACGAGATGGCTACGGGAACTGAAAAAATAAATAAGTCAGTAAATCATGTCACCGACTTAAGCGGCAAAAATAGCGATGGGATTACCGTTTTGATCAAAGAGGTTTCACGGTTTAGAGTTAATAGCCGGTGAGTAAAACAGACTGACAGAATGGTGGCGTTGGGCTGTAATATACACAGCCCTGACGCAACTTTACCTAATCCTAAAGGTCACCGGGTATCTAAACCGCACCGGAACAGGGTTGCCGTCCAACATTGCCGGTGAGCCCCGCCTGCCGGTAAAAACCCTTCGCGCCGCTTCGCCGAACCCCCAGCCTTCAGGATCTTCGCGCAGTATCCGCACATGCTGAACCACGCCGTCCCTGTCCACGAATAACTCAAGCATNACCCTGCCCTCGATGCCGGAATGAAGCGCCTGCGGCGGGAACACCAAATCTGCGGCTATTGCCCTTTGATTGAAACGCGGCGGTGAGGTAACNCGGCGCGCAGGAAGAAAATCGTCCCAAGGGGCGATGACAGCGGCAACTACGACCTGTTCCGGAACGACTTCCACCTCTATCATGACCTCGGCTATTGCTTCAATCACTTGCACATCCTCCGGTATAGCCACCGGCGGAGGGGGTGGAGGCGGAGGCGGCGGAGGGAGTATCTCATCGAAATCGGTCAGGTGCATTACGAGGACAGGCTCATACACTTCCATAGGTGCGGAATGCACGTTGACAACCAGAAACAGAATAAGTATGGCATGGGCGACGGCGACTGTAACAAACAGTATCAGCCTTACGCGGAACATTCCGTTGTTGCTATTGTTATGAGTTTCAATCAATATTTCTTACCACAAAGCTTACGGTTCGATATTGGAGTAATTGTAAAATCTCCAAAACTGAGTTTACGTTTTTGTAGGGGGTGTGCCTGTCGGCGATGATGTGTATCCTGGTCTCCGGTGCATTTACAAACATATCAACTATTGCATCCTCCACCGCAAGCAGATTTGCCGAGTGACCGTCTATGTACAGCCCCCCGTCCCTGTCTATCCAAATTTCCATGTTTTGATCGGCAGTCATATTAAGGGCACTACGCGCCTCGGCATAGTCAATGTTGACTTCTATACGGTGGCTTATCAGCACCACAACCATGATGAAGATAAGAAGCAGGAACGCGATGTCTGCCATGGCGCTTACAGGTATGCTGGGTTTTTTGTCTGCGTGCCTGTTTTTGAGCTTCACTGTTAGTCCCTCCGCATGGTGAAGGAAAACGCTTCGATTCTCTGCTCCTGCGCGATCTCCACAAAGGAAACCACCTCTTGCCACCCGGCAAGGGGATCAATGGTCAGTATCACGGCGATATTGGGGTTTGC
>WQRS01000088.1 GCA_009786615.1 Treponema sp.
ATCCCTCGCTACCGCTGCCCTTCGAGAAATCTAACTACGGTTAGATTTTTATTATGAAGTTTCGCTTCCTTTCGGTTAGGTTTTATTTTGAGGCATTACGCTTGTAAAACCGGATCAATTTGCGTTAAACTTTACCCATGAGTGTGCGGCGAGTTTTTATTGAAAAGCGGCAAGGCTTTGACCTGGAAGCCAAACGGTTGCAATCTGAACTGGTGGAATTTTTGGGCGGGCAAATCCCTGAACTTGGTGAGTTGAAAGCCGTGCGGATTTTCAGGCGCTACGATGTGGACGGGCTATCGGCGGCGCAATTTGAAAAAGTAACTGAAGCGGTGTTTGCCGAAGCGCAGTGCGACAATGTGTTTTACGGCGCAGAAGTTCCCGCCGCGAATGCTTCCGCGCCGGAAGCTTCCGCCAAAGACGGCGGTCAGTTTTTCGGCGTTGAGTTTCTGCCCGGTCAGTACGATCAGCGCGCTGATTCGGCTGAGCAGTGCGCCGAGCTTGTTACAGGCACAAAACCCGCAATCAAAACGGCGACTTTTTATCTTTTTGAAAGTGCCGGCAAGCCGCTAACCAGNGCCGCGCTTGCGGGCATAAAAAAGTATCTNATCAACCCTGTGGATTCGCGCCTTGCCTCCTGCGAACTTCCCCTTTCCCTCGAAGAAACCCAAACTGTCCCGCCTGACGTNCCNNTTTTGGCGGGCTTTATTAATTCAGACGGCTTTCAGGCAATCGCCAAACAATACGGGCTTGCCATGTCCATCGAAGACCTCCACTTTTGCCGCGACTATTTTGCCCGCGAAGGNAGAGANCCAACTTTGGCAGANCTTCGNGTGCTTGATACATACTGGTCGGATCATTGCAGGCACACGACTTTCAACACGATTCTGGAAGAAATAAAAATTGCCGATAACGATTCACCTGTTGCGAAAGCCTATGCGCTTTACGAAGAAACCCGCCGTATTGTGTACGGTGAAACGGCGGAAACCAAAAACCGCAGCCTTATGGACATGGCAACTATAGCGGCGAAGGCGTTGAAAAAAAAGAGCTTACTCGATGACCTTGACGAATCGCCTGAAGTAAATGCCTGCACNGTTAAGGTTACNGCGGATTTTTCGGATGGGAGTTCTGAACCGTGGCTTTTGCTTTTCAAAAACGAAACNCACAATCACCCNACTGAAATTGAGCCTTTTGGCGGGGCNGCCACTTGCCTGGGCGGGGCGATACGCGACCCGCTTTCCGGCAGGGCTTTTGTGCATCAAGCCATGCGCATAACAGGCGGCGGCGATCCGAGAGCAAGCCTGTCTGACACCTTGCCGGGAAAATTGCCGCAGGTCAAAATCGCCCGTGAAGCGGCTTCAGGCTATTCGTCCTACGGCAACCAGATAGGACTTGCCACAGGTCTTGTTGCTGAGTTTTATCATCAAAGCTTTCTTGCCAAGCGGATGGAGCTTGGCGGCGTTATCGGCGCGGTGCCTGAAAATTGGGTGCGGCGGGAAGAACCTGCTACGGGGGATGTTGTCATCCTTGTCGGCGGCAGAACCGGCAGGGACGGGATAGGCGGCGCAACCGGCTCATCAAAAGTGCAATCCGGTGAGTCTGTGGAAAGCGCCGGGGCGGAAGTGCAAAAAGGAAACGCCGTTGAGGAACGCAAGCTCCAGCGCCTGTTCCGTAGCGCTGAAACCTGCCGCCTTATCAAGCGCTGCAACGATTTCGGCGCGGGCGGCGTTTCAGTGGCGGTTGGCGAACTTGCGGCGGGTTTGGACATTGACCTTGACGCTGTGCCGAAAAAATATGCCAGACTTGACGGAACTGAGCTTGCGATTTCTGAATCACAAGAGCGCATGGCTGTGGTCACCGCCGCAGAGGACGCGCAAGAGTTTATAGACCGCGCCGCCGAAGAAAACCTCGAAGCTGTGATTATTGCGACTGTCAGCGCAGGAAACTCCGTCAGCACTAACAGCGGGGAGAAGGCTCGTCTGCGGATGAGCTGGAGGGGCAAGACAATCGTTGATTTGACGCGGGAGTTTCTTGACACAAACGGTGCGCCCCGCACGGCAAAGGTTTTAATAGAAAAAAGCGGGTGCGAACCGGCACAAAACGTGAAGCCCGCCGATGCGCTCCCTGCCGAAGTTCTGGCAGAACTCCCTTCGGAAGTTCTGATCAATAAGCTTGAGCGAGAACTGATGAGCCTGCGCAGCGGAAGCCGACGCGGGCTTCAGGAGCGCTTTGATGGTTCGATTGGGGCGGCTTCGGTGCTTTTCCCGTGGGGCGGCAGCGAACAGGGAACGCCTGAGTGCGGTATGGCGGCGCTATTGCCTTCGCTGGATCCTGCCGCCGCCGAAACTGATACCGAAAATGAAAAAGGGTGGACTTTCGCTCCGGTTAAACAAAGCCGCACAGCAAGCCTTATGACCTTCGGCTATGATCCTGAACTCATTAGTCTTGACCCTTACTCAGGCGCAAAAGGTTCTGTGCGGGAAGCCCTTGCCAAGTTCGCCTGCCTTGGCGGGAATCCCTTTGCCGCGCGGCTTTCGTTCCAGGAATATTTTCAACGGCTTAACGCCCCGGAAATCTGGGGCAAGCCCGCCGCCGCGCTTTTGGGCGCGCTTGAAGCGCAGCTTAAGCTNGGCGTTCCCGCTATCGGCGGCAAAGATTCCATGTCCGGCAATTACCGCGATGAGGCGCTCANGCTTGACCTTGCCGTGCCGCCGACTCTGGTTGCCTTTGCCGCGGGAACGGCTGCGGCNGANAAAGTCCGCTCAAGCGCATTAAGCGGCAAGGCGGGGAACGCAATCGTCCTTNTAAGCCAGTCCGCCGGAAACNCTGATGAGTGGGTGTCATTCAAAACCAACATGAAAACAATCGCCGCTTTAGCGGAACTTGGCGCGCTAAAAGCGGCAAGCCCTGTCACATCCGGCGGCGTTGCGGCAAGCCTTGCGATTATGGCTTTCGGCAATATGTCAGGTGTTGAGGCTTATGCCGATTCTTTTTCCGCGGTGGACGCTTTGCAGTATCAAGGCTCGGTTCTTGCGGAGATTGACGAAGCCGCTTTGCCCGCCGCCTTCGATCANTCGTGGATTCTNGCCGGAAGNACNCTTGCCGATCCTGTTTTCCGCATTGTCCGGAGCGCCGCGGCTCAAACATTGGCGGAGAACGAAAACCCCGAAGCTCTGTCCGCAGAGATTCACCTTGCCGTTCTGCGGCGGGCGTACGAATATCCGCTGGCATCGGTGTTCCCGCAGACTTCCACGGGGGCAACTGTCGCAGAACCGGCGGAAAAACCGGCGAATGAAAAAAACTCATCCCTGAAACTGCCGCCGTTCAAAGCGAACACTGCCACGCCCGCTGCCAGAAAACCGCGTTTTTCCGCGAAAGGCGCGCCGCTTGTGGTGCTGCCTGTGTTTCCTGGCACCAACTGTGAGTGGGATATGCAAAGGGCTTTTCACCGTGCGGGAGCCAAGACTCGCCTTGTCATTTTTAGAAATCGCAGTCCTGAAGATATAGCCGCCTCGCTTAAAGAACTGACTGCGGCTTTTGCGCAGGCGCACATAATCGCGCTTTCAGGCGGGTTCAGCGCCGGGGATGAACCTGACGGGTCGGGCAAATTTATCGCCAACGTTTTGCGCTCCCCTCTTATCGCCGATAGCATAACGGACTTTCTGGAAAACCGGGACGGGCTTATGCTGGGAATCTGCAACGGATTTCAGGCGCTGATAAAAACGGGGCTTGTCCCTTACGGGCGCATTGTTCAAATGGAAGATAGTATGCCAACGCTCACTTACAACGCCATTGGCCGCCATGTGTCAAGAATTGTGCGCACCCGTGTTATGCCCAGCGCCTCGCCGTGGCTCTCTCTTGACGAGTTGGGTACTATCCACTCAATTCCTGTAAGNCACGGTGAAGGCCGCCTTGTTATACGGGACGAAGAAGCCGCCNCCCTTTTTGCCGCCGCGCAGGTTCCCTTCTGTTATGCTGATGCCGGCGGAAACCCGACGATGTCGGAGCCTGATAACCCCAACGGATCGGCGTTTGCGATAGAAGGGCTTTCAAGCCCCGACGGAAGGGTGCTGGGAAAAATGGGGCATCCGGAACGATACGGGGAATTTGTCCATGTCAACATTCCGGGAAACAAACACATGAGGATATTTGAGGCGGGCGTGAAATATTTTGCGGGGTAATTTCTCTATTCCCCAAAAAGATAAGCTTTTCTCACCGCCTTCCGCACATCCCGAACGCACTTTAAGCCCTTGGGAAATGCAAAAAACACACGCAAACTTTAGCACCTTGCGCTAAAGTTTGCGCGGCTGAAAATCAGAGCCGATATGTTATATCTCAACCGAATCGTTTCCGCCCCACCAAGTGCGGAGTTTTTTTCTTGGAGACATATATCTGGCACGGCTGTGAGAAAGCCCCATGCGAACAAAAGTTTCCAGCATGACTAAAGCCGCCTGTCCGGCTTCAATAACAGGTGCACCATATCCTTCCTTCGTTAAGGCTTCTTCCATCGCTTCTTTAACGCCGACCATAGCGGTGCATCCAAGTACGATTGTCCCCGCACCATCCTCATCAATGGCTTTTTTGCTTTCCGCAATTAAAGCATTAACTAGTTCCTCCTTACGAATTACTTTAAGCAGCCAAAAGACCTGAAAAATCATTGAAAAGCGGTAATTATTACGGGGGAAACCGCAAGAAAGGAAAACAGCGAAGCCGCCCTCAATACGCTGAGCGGTTTTGCCGGGGATTTTGTGGTAGCCACCGCGGGAAGCGATTTGGAGTCGATTCTAGCCGGCCGTGGCGCGGGAACCGCAGATATGTCCCGCGAAGTATGGGACAAAGCTCTTGTCAACCTTGACATAGGCGGCGGCACCACAAATATCGGGGTTTTTAAGAACGGCTCACCGGTGGACACAAGCTGCCTTGATATTGGCGGCAGGCAGATTATCATTGATCCCGCAACGGAAAAATTGTTGTACATTGCGGAAAAGGTGAAAACCCTGGCAAAGCGTATAGGTCTTGATCTTATTGAAGGTCAAAAAGCCGCACGGCAGGACATAGAAAAACTCTGTGCCAGGCTTGCACAAATACTTGCCGAATCTATCGGTCTTGCCGCACCTACGGCGGAACTGGAACTTTTTATTACAGCCCATCCCATGCGTTCAAGCTGGCAATTCGCAGGACTCACATATTCCGGCGGGGTCGCGGACTGTATCTACAATGAATACGACACTCAAAACCCTTACCCTTACGGGGACATCGGGGTTATTCTTGGAAACCATATCCGTTTAAATCCTTCCCTAAACCAAGTCCAACGAATGATTCCCAAAGAAACCATCCGTGCTACGGTAGTTGGTGCCGGTTCCAATGCTGTTGACATTTCCGGTTCCACCATCGCCTGGAGCGACACATCGATCCTTCCGGTTCAAAATGTTCCGATCGTCAAAATGTCAGCCGAGGACGAAGCGGATTCATACAACCTGTTCGCCTCGCGGCTTGCGGAAAAGCTGGCATGGTTCAAGGACAAAGCAGGCACTTATCAGCTTGTGGCGGTGAGTTTTGCAGGGGTTCACAACCCATCGTTCGATCTTATCAAAGATTTGTGCGGCAAGATTGTTCAAGGCATGGAAGAGTACCTGAGGGGAACTAACCCTGTAATTATTATCATTGACAATGACATGGCCAAATCGTTGGGATATGCTTTAATGAACGCCCTACCTGAGAAGAAAATCATTGTTCTGGATAGTATCAAAGTGGACACAGGGGATTATATCGACATTGGTCTGCCCGCAGCGGCCGGACGGGTAATCCCGGTGGTGGTTAAGACGCTGGTATTTGGAAAATAGGTACGCAAAGAGAAGTGGGTGAAAACTAACACATTAATGTAATCTCGTGAATATCTCCAAATAAGGGCATAACACATCACGCCCCGAGATGCCTCAAATAGAAATGTTACCGAAAGTTATGGATGCCTCATTTAGAAAATGTTACCGAAACTATCCTTGCCCTTAATTGGTTTGCGGTTG
>WQRS01000089.1 GCA_009786615.1 Treponema sp.
AAACTAATCAAGTTTTGCACCAAGCTCAAAGTATATCACTTTTGCGCTTAAAAACGCAACTCTGCCGCACCTGATTGGCGTATCCGCAAAACCGTTACCGCCTTGTTCCCGAAAACTCCTTCCATTAACGCGCGGTATTCATCAAGCCGTTCGAGGGGGAGGTAAGTTTGAATCGTGCCCGCAAAGCCGCCGCCGTGCACCCTGCTAACACCTGGGCGCCCGCCTGAAAAAAACCTTTTTGAAAGCGCTAAAGCGATGCCGACTCCCTGCTCGCGCGTGTTTTTAGGCGAATGGATATTTTGCAAAAGTTCGGCGGATGAAGCGCCTGAATCCCTTACAAGGGCAAGAAAAGTTTCCAGCGCCGCAGGCTGCGTATGCAGGTTCTCCAGCGCGGCAAGCATTTCATCCACGCGGCGGTTTTCGCTGAAAAAGTGCAGCGCCCGCAAAACCGCGCGGTCACCTGCCGCCTCCCTTACATCGGCAATGCGGCTTAAAAAGTTTTCCTCATCCACTTCGGCAAGCACGGTTTTACCAAAAACGGCGGCGGCGGCTTTCATTTCAAAAGGAATTGCCGCGTAATCAGAAATTAAGTCAGAATGGCGGCCGCCTGTGTTCACCACGCAAAGGGCAAAACCCGCGGCGCACGGGTCAAAGGTTACGCCTTTGACCAAAGGCTTTTGCTCATCGGCAAAGTCGATTGCAACAGCGCCGCCTGAAGCGCAGGCAATTTGATCCATCAAGCCGCATGGTTTTCCAAAGTAAACGTTTTCGGCTTTTTGCCCGATTTTGGCAAGTTCCACCGCGCTCCGTTTGCCGCCGCAGTAAAGGCTGTCAAAAATCTTCGCAAAAAGCACTTCCACCGCGGCGCTTGAAGAAAGACCGGAACCGCTTAACACCGCGTTGGCTGCATTCGCGGTAAAACCGCGCACCGGCGTTCCCTGAGCGGTCATTTCCGCGGCAATTCCGCGAATGAGCGCTTCTGTGTCGCCTTTTTCTTCCTCCCGCACCGAAAGATCAGAAAGATCAAGTTTTATGTCGCGGTGNCCGTGCGAGCGGAAAAACACATGGTTGTCATTTCGNGGTGCGGCAAACGCGACCGCATCCAAATGCACGGAAGCCGCAAGNACCTTGCCGCNGTTGTGATCGGTGTGGTTGCCGCCAAGTTCGGTGCGGCCGGGAACTGAAAAAAGGCGCAAGTCNCCCGCCGCTTCCGGGTATTCATCGGGCGGGAAAAATTGCGCGTCAAGGAGCTCTTCTGCAAGGCGGCGGCAGCGCGTTTTAGCCGCTTTAACAGCATCTTCGCCGTATAAAGAGGCAAGCATACGCGCCGCGGCAGGTGTTTCAAGGCTATCGATAAATTCTTTGGCAGTCATATCAAAGTCCTTTGAGCGTATTCGCTATAATTATAACATATCCATGTNAGCTCATGNTTATTGTGGCAAAGGTGCACAACAAACGATCCGGGAATAGCNGCAAAGCGGCGTGGCACATCAAAGTCAACGCCNCTTTCGACAGTGCCCTGCATTTTTATCGTGCAAACAAAGTTTTGGCAAAGCCCCGAAGAAAGCCACTTTTCAATCCACTGGAAAAGGCGGTGCGGATAACAGATGACATCGCAGAAAAGCCAGTCGATGCGCCCGACATCTTCAGGCTTTAACGCAAAAGCATCACCCTGAATAAAACTCACACCGGGCATGGCGGCAATCTTTGCTTCAAGCGGGGCGCGGTCAACGGCGATAACTTCCGCCCCAAGCTGCTTGAGCGCCCATGTCCACGCACCGGGGCTTGCACCGGCATCAAGGCACTTTTCACCCTTTTCCGGCAGACGGCGAAGACGGGCAAAACTTTCCCAAAGTTTTAAGTAAGCTCTTGACGGCGGTCCTTCCTTGTCTTCTTCAAACTCAATTAGACCTGCGGGAAACGGGCTTGAACAGCGCGCTGATGCGAGCATTGTGCGCTCATCCAACAGCGTCCATGCGCCCATTGGCGAAAGCGGAGAAAGCCAAGGGAATGTGCGTTTTTTTGTTGAGACACTGGGGAGTTTTGATGCGATAAGATTGCCGCGTCTGTAATGCGTAAAAAGAACAGGCGACCAGTTGCGCTGTATTTCACGCAAGGCCTTTGCCGCTTCGTTTATGGAATTAAAGGTAATTTTTACCGGATCAAGCCAAGCGTTTAAATGCCAGAAAACGGGCGGCAAATCGGGTGACTCATTCAGGCTAATGTTCACGTTTGTTTTCAAATGGAACAAATTGCCCCAGCGCTCAAAGCCGCTATCTTTGCCTGAACTTGAATTTTCTTCGCAAAACAGCGAAAGTTCCTTTTCCAGATGTCCTTCAAAGTCCGGAACACTCTGATACACAATCCCCCCGATAGGAAGGAGAACAGGAGAAGTGCGGGAGCAGGGAGCGTCCATGATAAAGTCTCTTTTAGTACCAGGAATACCGGCCATCGCCGGAAATGGGAGTTACATCTCCAAGAAAGTGTGAGTCCGGTCTGAACAGAATCGAATAAAACGCCCTTACTCTGGCAAAATATTCCCGAAAATGCCAAAAAAGCAAAGTCCGGCGCGAAAAATGCCCTTGGTTTACCGCAAAGCCTGCAGCATCCATGCCAAGACTTCGCGCCATAGCCACAGCGCGGTTGATGTGGAACTTTTGAGTGACNATAATGAGATCNCTTACTTCAAAAATGTTTTTAGCGCGAAACATGGAATCCCANGTGGAAATTCCTGAGTGNTCGAGAAAAATATCTTCGTGCGGTATGGAAGGGGCGTTGTCAAGAACNAACAATTTCATCGCNCGCACTTCGTTGTAGTGCTTTTCCCGNTGATCCCCTGAAAGAAGGAGTTTTTCGCCCTTTCCGCTTTCCATAAGCTGTATGCCGCCTGAAACCCGGTCTTCCAAAACGGGCGAAAGCGTTGTCCCAATCACCTGCGCGCCCAAAACGAGCACCGCGGTNCGCGGAGAAATATCCTCCGGGCTGGTGTAAATGTGCCTGTGAGATACTAAAACGATCCAAACATTTATGGCAAAAGTCAAAAAAACCACAGAACCAAAAAAAATCACAAAAACCTTGAAAATCATTCTTCCCACAATAATAGTGTAGCACAAAACATTTTTTTCACCAAGTTAGACGCTAACGGAGTCCGTAACAATACACACAGCCGGAAGGACATTTCCCGTACCAGCCAATATCCACGCTTTTACTGCAGCGGCAAAGCGGGCGGCTTGGGTCTTTACCGCCTGGTTTTATGCCAAACTGCCGCGTTATGTATTCCCCGTCAATGCAGGCGCCGCTTTGAATTCCCAAATCTGACATATCTTTCTCCGCGCAGCTGGCAATTTCCATGCCCTCATTTGCGGCAATGCGGGCAATGTAAGCAAGAAGTTCGCTTATTTCAGGCTCAAAAGCCGCTTCACCTGTTAAATTGCCAGTCGGCTTCAGCCGCAACGGAAGCCGCCTTAAAAGCCCGCGTTGCTCCAACGCCAAAATCCGCCTTTCACTTGCCTTGTACGCATCATAAAAGCTGATGATTACGCGCTGCACTGCCCCTGAAAGCTTTGCGGCAAGAAGCGCAAAATTGCGGCGGTGAAAGTCAAAACCGGTTATATCAGAGAGAAAAATCGGGTCATAACGCCAGATTACACGCGCACTTGTAATTTTAAGGGAGAGAGCTTTCATTGTGTCGATAACTGTTTCCAAATGCGGCGCGTTCGACTCCAAAACGTCCGGATAGCCTGTTAGGCTTACCATCACATAAAAGCCGTATCCGCGCTGAGTGAGGTTTTCGGCATTTGACAAAACAGCGGCAGGATCGCGCGTCCAAAACGCAAAAACCTCAGCGCCCGCAGAGCCTGCCAGTGCCGCCGGCAAAAGGCAAACGCGCTTTATTTGGCGAGGATTAAATGGATTTTTCACATCGACAAAACCCGCATCAAGCCTTTCTGAAAACCAGTCAAAAGCGAAACGCGGAATGTCGCAGCGGCGCGAGACACTAATAATCATTGACACAATATCCCAATGGATGTATTATTATAACATGAGTGGTCATGAGTTTTTCACAGATACTGATTTTGACCAATACCGCACACTTATTTATAACGAATGCGGAATTCATTTCACATCGACAAATCGTTCAATCCTAGAAAGCAGATTGAAAGAATGTCTTAGAGAAAAAAATATCGATTCGGTTAAGGCTTACTACAGCCTGATCACAAGCGATCAGGCTGAGCTGAAGAGCTTTTTGGACTCAGTTACAACTAACCTGACGCGCTTTTTTCGCAATGAGGCAAACTTTGAAGCTTTGCAACATCATGTGATTCCTGAGCTTATGAATGTCAAAAGGGCAACCGGAAACTCCGTCATAAGAATTTGGAGCGCCGGCTGTTCAACCGGTGAAGAACCGTACACCGTTGCCATGCTGATGACGGAAGTGCTGCCGCCGGGCTGGAAGTGCGAAATTATCGCAAGCGATTTAAGCCTTAAATGTCTTATGAGTGCAAAAGAGGGTTTTTATTCGGACAGCCGGATTGCCGGCATTCCGGATAACTATTTGAAAAAATATTTTGAAAAAGTGGACGGCGGTTATAAGATTCACCCCGACATTCAATCAAAAATTCGTTTTGATTACCACAATCTCAAAAATGATTCAGGTCACAGAAACATGGATATTGTTTTCTGTAGAAATGTGATCATTTACTTTGACGAACCAACTCAAGTAGCGGTGATAAATAAGTTCTGGGATGCAATGGCACCTAAGTCTTTTCTTTTTATTGGACATTCTGAATCCTTATTTGGTATGAATACAAAATTTGAGTTTGTAAAAACTCAGTGGTCTACGTTATATCGAAAATATATTTAGGTAAGGAGTTCTGTTGTGTCTGACGAAATATCGGTATTGGTTGTCGATGATTCTGCTATGATGCGTAACCTCATAGGGCACATGGTCGAAGGTTCCCCCGGTCTTAGGGTGGCCGAAAAGGCAATGAACGGAAATTTTGCGCTGCAAAAAATTCCCCGTGTCGAGCCTGATGTGATTTGTCTTGATCTGGAAATGCCGGAAATGAACGGTATTGAGTTTTTGCAAGAACGAAAAAAACTGGGTATAACAATCCCTGTTGTCATACTTTCTTCGCTTGCCGAAAAGGGTGCAAAAATCACTATGGAAGCGTTGTCTCTGGGAGCAAGTGACTTTGTTCAAAAGCCTTCTGGTTCAGTTTCAATGGACATACAAAGCGTTAAGGACACACTCATTCCAAAGCTTATAGGTTACGGTGAGGCTTTCCGCCGCTCGCAGGGGAAAAAAGTTGTATCCCCCGAAAACTATGCCAAAAAAACCCAGCCAAGTCAGGCGCATCCTGACATGGCGGCACATTTTAAGATGATGAGCAGCTCTCCTCCTTCCGCCCCTGCCGCTCCGCCGACGCAGATGCGAAAGCCCGGCAAAACGGAAATTATCGCCATTGGCATTTCCACAGGCGGGCCGGATGCGTTGCGGACAGTTTTTTCTTCNATAGATGACGATTTGAAGGTGCCGATTGTTGTTGTCCAGCATATGCCTCCCGGTTTTACCAACGAGTTTGCCAGAAGCCTTGACCGCATTTGCCCGCTTGAGGTGAAGGAAGCCGAAGACGGCGATGAAATACAAAGCGGGAGAATTTTAATCGCGCAGGGCGACAGGCATCTGGAAGTTGAGCGTAAAGGGGTGAATATGGTTGCCAGGCTTTCCACAGCGCCGCAAGTTTCCGGACATCGCCCTTCTGCTGATGTGCTTTTTGCCTCCGTTGCAATTGCCTACCAGAACCGTGCGCTTGGGGTAATCATGACCGGCATGGGCAGAGACGGCGCGGCGCAGCTCGGTACGATTTACAAAGAAGGCGGCATGACNCTTGGGCAGGATGAGAAGTCNGCNGTGGTTTACGGTATGCCGCGAATCGCCTGGGAGTCCGGTCACGTTATGGAGCAAGTTCCGCTTGAAAAAATGGCGCGGAGAATTTGCGACGTGGCAAAAAC
>WQRS01000090.1 GCA_009786615.1 Treponema sp.
GGATCTTCTGCAATTACCAGCCATTGTAGTATGTCGTTCATTCCCTCTCCCTAGGAATGATTGTATCACACTACAATATTTCGTTCATGCGTTTGACGTGCTGCCGATTTTCTGTTTTCTTGACAATCGCCAAACCCCGTGTTACCATCTTTGAAAAGTCATATCAAAAAAGTTATAAAGGAGATTGTCTTATGGAATCAAAGTATACTTTGCCGAATCCGGGTTTAGCTTGGGCGAAATTTATCATCTGTAGTGTCATTGGTGTTTTCATGTTTTTTGTCAACATCCAGCTAACCATAGGGGGAGTGACAAGGAACACCATTCCAGTAGACCATCTGCACCATTTTGTGCGCTGGCTTGTCGGCCCCATGCCCACAGGGCGGCAGCAAATTATCGCGCTTTTGATTATGCTAATTGGCGCTATTTATCCGTTTATCAAGAAAACATGGAACCAAAACACCATACAGACTGTGTTTACCGGTTTTAAGATTTTAGGTGTTGCCGCCGGCGCTATGCATGTTCTCAATGTGCTTGGTGTGGTAAGGATTGGTCCGGATTTCCTGCATCAAGGCAACTTTCTGCCTTTTCTTTTTAACGCGCTGTGTGTGTCCCTGGCATTTTTGATACCAATCGGGGCTGTTTTTCTGTTCTTTCTTATAAACTACGGGCTGATGGAATTTTTCGGTGTTTTCCTAAGACCTATCATGCGCAAAGTGTTCCGCACTCCCGGCCGTTCGGCTGTTGATGCGGTAACGTCCCTTGTCGGAAATTACGCCTTGGCAATGATGATCACCGACAAGCTGCTGCAAGAAGGTAAATACACCAAACGTGAAGCCGCCATAATCGTTACCGGCTTCTCTACGGTGTCAGCCACGTTCATGGTGGTTGTCGCCGGAAGCTTAGGTCTTATGGATCGCTGGGTCTTTTTCTTCTGGACGACCATGNTGGTNGCCGCCGCCGTTACCGCGATCACCGCGCGGATATTCCCCCTNTGCAAGATACCGAACGANTACTTTGAGGGTGTCACGCCCCAGCCGGAAGAGCCTATCGAAACTGAGCGCTTCAAAGTGGCAATACGCGAAGGCTTAAGAGTAGCGTCTAACTCAGGCANATTCCCCCTATGCAAGATACCGAACGAATACTTTGAGGGTGTCACGCCCCAGCCGGAAGAGCCTATCGAAACTGAGCGCTTCAAAGTGGCAATACGCGAAGGCTTAAGAGTAGCGTCTAACTCAGGCAATGTAGGTGTAAACCTCTGGAACAGCTTCAAAGCCGGATGCCGAATCGTTTCGATTCTTCTGCCGACGATAATGTCAATCGGTCTTTTGGGAATGATCATTGCCGAGTTTACCCCGGTGTTTAACATCATCGGGTTTATTTTCCTCCCGTTTACCTGGCTCGTGCGGCTGCCCGAAGCGCTTTTGGCTGCACAGGCTCTTTCCACCGGCATTGTCGAAATGTTCCTGCCTGCCGCGTTCATGGATGCGGAACTGCATTCGCTGCAAAGCCGCTATGTCGTGGCGGTGTCCAGCATCACGGCGGTAATTTTCTTTTCAGCCGTTGTGCCGAGCATACTTGCCACCAAAGTTCCGGTAAAAGTTTGGCAGATGGTGATAATTTGGGTGGAGCGCCTTATTCTGTCGATTTTGCTTTCGGGTTTAATCGCGCTTATATTTCTTAGATAGTTGGAGGGCGTTGGTCGATTGATGAAAGAAAATTACTACTCAAAAAATCTGAATGCGCAAAAGCTTTATCATGTTTATGACACCAAGCACCAAAGGGTAAGGCAGTATCTTGAAGAGGAAATCTCATTTGTCAAAAAGCGGCTTTCAGGCGCGGAACGTGTTTTGGAACTGGGCGCCGGATACGGGCGCATCATGAAAGAACTGGCTCCAAATTGCGCCTTTATTACCGGTGTTGATATTTCGCCTGATAATGTGGAATTTGGAAACGAATATTTAAGCGGCGTAAACAACNCCAGACTGCTTGTTATGGACGCGCACAATTTNGANCTTGGTGAAACATTTGACGCGGTATTNTGCCTGCAAAACGCTTTATCCGCAATGAAAACACAGCCGCTTGAATATGTNAAAAAACTAATGGCGCTGCTTTCACAGGGAGGCAAAGCGTTTATCAGCAGCTATAGTGCAAAGTTTTGGGAGCACCGCCTGCTTTGGTTTCATGAACAGTCAGAAAAAGGCTTGCTTGGCGAAATTGATGCAGAGCAGACCAGGGATGGAGTAATAGTCTGCAAAGACGGGTTTCGCGCTGTAACGCTTTCGCTGCGTGACATGGATGAGGTGGGAAAGGCTTCAGGATACGCCTACGAAATAGCCGAGGTGGACGAGTCAAGTATTTTTCTCATTATAACAAAGGGCTAGTTGCACGGATTTGGTGTTCTGTATATTACAAAACACAGAACACCGGTCTTTTGGCAACGCCTACCGCCGCCGCGCGGCGGATGCCGGGCTGAAAATTAGGCAATTTCAGAAGTTCAATGTCAAGTTCGATGTTCACAATCGTTCAGCCCGTTAAAACGGAAATCCCCTAAGAGTTATCTGCCTGTGGCGGCGCTTTCCCCGGCAATACGTCCAAAGACAAGAATGTCGGTGATTGCGTTTCCGCCAAGACGGTTGTTTCCGTGAATGCCGCCAGCAACTTCACCCGCAGCGTAAAAGCCCGGAATTATGCTCCCGTTGACATCAAGCACGCGTGCATATCTGTCAATTACAATTCCGCCCATGGTGTGGTGGACTGTGGGGACACGGCGGCTATCAAAATACTTCCTATTCCTACCATAACAATTCTTCTCCTGATCGTGATTTATTAAAAAGAGAATAAAACAGTAAAGTGCCCCAGTTTACGCTTTGCTCAAGCACTGTTTCTCCCTTGCCCTACAGCACCCCGCCCCGCAATGGGGCGGGTGACAACGCCACGCTACGCAATGCAAAAACAGGGGGCAACGCCTGCTCGATTATTAGCAGGATAGAGTTGGGTAGTACCATTCCTAGTGACAGCATTAAAATACCAGTGACTTAAAGAGGCACTTCCATTACCACGCCAGACCACAAACACAGCGGTTGCCGTGTAATAGCTGTGTGCGGAATTGTTCATATCGCGTTTGATTACTGACCTAAAAAATTCGTTTTCGTTTGGCAAAAACAACTGGTCTGTTATCATTTCCATTTGCACAGCGACATTGAAATTTGTTTGCGTACGTATAACATGACGAGGCGGAGCTGGCATCCAACTTTCTGAGAAAGAGACTCCCTGTCTTTGAAGAGCTGGAAGCACATTATTAAGCAGGTACTGCCGCATTTGGCTTGCGGCATACCCCCCAGAGTTTGACTCATTAGGATTCATCCAGAAGGTGCTTAGAATGTTCGTCGATGCAAACACAACGTGCTCGTAATCAACGCCATTTCTTCCCTTGAGCGGATTATTCCCCACAATCCTAAATCCTAAATGCTTGCCGTTTGCTCCAAGGTCTGCGTTGTGCGTTACATTAACCGCGCCGTGTCCGTTCATCGCAGGAACGTTAAACGGATTTCCCGCTGTTGGCGCTAAAAAGAAAAAGTCGTGATTTAAATTATTCACCTGCCTCAAAGCGATAGTCTCATGTACAAGTTCACAAATTTCCCTTACATCCGCCGCGTTCTGGTTTTCCCGTCCGTGTACAACAATCGCCAAGTTTCTTTCCGAGCCTCCGGCTGGTATCCCGCCTGGGTTTGTACTGTTGTTCACCACTGTTTGTGAGAAAGCCCTGACTTTATCATTGTTGCTTGCCGAGCGAAGACTGCCGCTCCCGTCATAACTCACTGTAAAAAACCTGCCAACAAGCAAGTCAACGTCCAACTGAAAAGTGATAGTTCCGTCACTAATAGTGAACTCCATCTCCGACAAATCAGGCAGTCTCTCCTGATTCAGTGAAACAAGCGACCAGCCTTTAGTGTTTGTCATTTTTACCGCACCTTGCATGACAACAATCAGATGCAGGGAATTGTTCGCCGGCACTTCGGCGGTTTGAATACTTATCGCCCTGTTTGTGCTGTTGTTGGTAACGGCGCGATCTGCAAACGCTTCTACCTGCTGCCCCGCGTCATCGGTAGCTCTAACACCACTGAATGACAAGCGCACATCAGATTCAACGCCTGAGTGATCCACAGGTTCATCAAGGGCGAACTCGATAGTAACCCCGTCAGAAACAATCGAGGCGATCTTCGCCGTTGTGCCTGACAAGGTGAAGGCGGTAGGGTCAGTGATCTTTATCGGGCGGCTCATTACCAGAACAAGGGTTGCCGGTTCTTCTTGCGGGATTTGCGCGCTGGTAAAAATCACAAGCGTATAATCCCCATAGTTTTCAATCGAGCGTCCTATTATCGGGTCAATCGGTGTGCCGTCATTCTGCAAAACATTTCCAGCCGATGGGTCATAGCTCAAAGAGTACACTCCGTGCTGGGTAAAGAAGCGGCTTGAAAGACGCAGGCGTATTGTCCGCGCATCAGGCTGGTCAAGAAACTCCAAGGTATCACTTGTTCCAGAAATACTAAAGCCTGCCGCATCGGTGATTTTTACAAAGTTGTCAAAAACCAAAACCACTTGATTTGCCGCCGCCATAGGAATCGTAACCGACATGAGATTTGCTCTGTAAACACTCTCATAAGTTGTTTCAGGTAAGAGAACCCCGCGTGTGGAATTTCCAGAGGGCCGTTTTGCCCTTATCCTAAACTGGTGCGTCCCTTACGGCGCCTGCCAGAACTGTACACCCGGCTCTATCCGCGCGATAACTTCGCCGCCGCCTAAAACGCTGACAATTTCTATGTACTCAAACTCAATTGTCGGATCACTCCACGAAATACCACCGAGCATTGTACCGGGATTAAACCACGGGGAGTTTACTACGTTGGAAACATCGCCGCCGAAAGAGCCCGCGCCTTCCAGCAAACGCGCAATGTCCTCTTTTATGCCCGCGATTTCTTCAGACAGACCGTTCACGCTCATTCTTCCGCTGCCATGATCAACGCCTACATCGAAATGTTCGTTAGACGATCTTACAAATCCTAATTCAGGAACTGTTGCAATTCCGATGTTTCCGATGCCGCCGACAATTTCGACTAATGCAGTAGGCGAAATAATCGTGTTGAGCCGAATATCGTAGTTCACCTCCGCACCGGAAAGATTATGCGGAATAAACGCGATTGCATCAGCGGCACCATGAAAGTTAGGTGTAACGGTTGAAACCGCATACAGTTTGTCAAAGCTCCTGTCATCCTCATTTGCAGGGTCGGCTATATAAAGCCCGATAGATCTCACATAAAGCCCTTCAGGGTCGTTGATTTGGGTAGGTCTAATTGAAGCCCAAAAACTGTTGCCGGAAACATTACTACCCGCTAATGGAAACCGTTGCCGCTCTCCTTCAAGTGATGTTAATTCGTTTAAGTTTCCGGTCAACATCACATCACCAAGTCCCATGCCGGTGAATACCATGCGCTCACCTTCATGCGCCCGTGCGATACGCTGCAATCCATGCAGCGTCAATTGCGACCTTTGAAAAGTTGTCATAAAATAACCTCCTGTGATAAAATGTTTATTGAACAATCCAGTTTTGGTATTGCTGTTATATGTAAATGTGATTCGTTTTCATTTGCAGGAACATAAATCTGACCGGCAAAAAAACTTGTTAATGCTATNTGNNCATAAGCTTCTTTTTCTGATGGAAGGATATTTATTTCTCTTGTTANACACGGCACAAGCGCGGCATGGGCATGGGCATTTAAGCGAAGCCAGTCTGCGACCGTGAATTGGATATTGGGATCAAGAATCCCGTCAAGAAAACTGTGAATCCATATTCTGTCTGAATCACTCATTTCGGCAACATCGACAAATATTTGCAGGAATTCTTCTCGAATAAATGAACCTCCCCGCCCTGAAGGGCGGGGTATCTGAAGATTTTTATTGGTACTCTTAAAATAATTCCAATTGCTTCTTGTGTATTTGCT
>WQRS01000091.1 GCA_009786615.1 Treponema sp.
CACTTGCAGAAAAGCCTTACACGCGCGAAGTTTGAGCAGATGGTTTCTGACCTTTTGGAACGATCCAAAGAACCGTGCAAAAAAGCGCTTGCCGATGCGGGGCTTTCCGAAGACCAGATTGACGAGATAATACTTGTCGGCGGCTCAACCCGCATTCCCGCCGTGCAGCATATTGTCAAAGACCTGTTTAAAAAAGAGCCCAACCGCGGCGTAAACCCCGATGAAGCGGTTGCCGTTGGCGCTGCGATTCAGGGCGGCATTTTGGGCGGCGATGTCAAAGACGTATTGCTTTTGGACGTAACGCCGCTGTCGCTGGGTATTGAGACACTCGGCGGCGTGATGACTCCGCTTATCGCAAGAAACACGACCATCCCCACCCGTAAAAGCCAGATTTTCTCCACCGCGGCGGATGGGCAGACGGCCGTTTCCATTCAGGTTCTCCAAGGCGAGCGTGGGATGGCGGCGCAAAACCGTACACTTGGGCGCTTTGACCTTGTCGGCATTCCGCCCGCGCCCCGCGGCGTTCCTCAAATCGAAGTAACCTTTGACATTGACGCAAACGGCATCGTTCACGTTTCAGCGAAGGATCTCGGCACGGGCAAGGAACAGAAAATCCGCATCGAAAGTTCGTCAGGGCTTTCTGATAACGACATCGAGCGCATGGTGAAAGAAGCTGAACTTCATGCTGAAGAGGACAAGAAGGAAAAAGAAAAAGCCGAAGTCCGCAATGAAGCTGACAACATGATTTACACCACCGAGAAAAACATCAAAGACTTAGGCGACAAGGTAAACGCCGAGGACAAGTCCAAAGCCGAAGAAGCCATAGCCGATTTGCGCCGTTCTCTTGAAGGTGGCGACATCGAGGATATTAAGGCAAAGACCGAAGCGCTCAAGCAGATTTCGTACAAAATCGCTGAAGAAGTGTACAAGCAGTCAGGCGCTCAAGCAGGCGGCGAGGAAGGTGCGGCCGGGGATGCGGGTGCAGGCGGCTTTGGCGGCGCAGACTCAGGCGGAGCGAATACCAACACGAAAAACGCCGAAGATGCTGACTACGAAGTAGTTGACGATGACGACAAGAAATAGCAATGGCAAAACGTGATTACTACGAGGTTCTTGGCGTACAAAAAAGTGCCTCAAAAGACGACATAAAAAAAGCTTACCGCAAGCTTGCTGTCCAATACCATCCGGACAAAAATCCGGGGGATAAAAAGGCAGAGGAAAAGTTCAAGGAAGCGACTGAAGCCTACGAGGTTCTGGCGGACGACAAAAAGAAACAGGCGTACGACCAGTTTGGTTTTGCGGGTGTTGAAGGCATGGGTTCCAATCACCAGGACTTTTCGCAGACCTTTCGCGGCTTTGAGGACATTTTCGGGGATTTTTCAGGCATCTTCGACACGATTTTTGGCGGCGGAGGCGGCAGGCGAAGTGGCGGCGGCGGGGGACAGCGTCAAGGCGCAAACCTCCGCTACGACATCGAAATCCCTTTTAAGGACTCAATTTTCGGCACAAAGGTCGAAATCCAGTACACCCGCAACGAATCCTGCACGCCGTGCAAGGGATCGGGGGCGGCAAGCGGCGCGGACAGGAAAGTCTGCCCCACCTGCAAAGGCACGGGGCAAATCCGCCAGAGCGCGGGCTTTTTCTCGATGGCTTCTCCCTGCCGTTCTTGCGGTGGCGAAGGGGAAATCATCGAAAAGCCCTGCTCCGAGTGCGGCGGATCAGGCGTTCAGAAAAAGCGCCAGAAAATTATGGTTACAATTCCGCCGGGAGCAGAACACGGCAAAAGGGTGATGATTCCCCGGCAGGGCGATGCGGGGCCGAGCGGGGGAGTGCCGGGCGATCTGTACGTTTTCATCAGGGTAAAGCCGCATGAGTTTTTTGAGCGGCAGGACGAAGACCTTTACTGCGCCATCCCAATTTCAGTAACGCAGGCGAGCCTGGGCGCGGAAATCCAGATTCCCACGCTGGAAGGCAAAACCATCAGGGTGAAAGTTCCGTCAGGAACGCAAAGCGGCAAATTGCTCCGCATCCGTGACGAAGGGGTTCCGGTCTCAAACCGGAGGGGAAACCTGTACATCAAAATGATGGTGCAAGTTCCTGAAAAGCTTTCACGGCGGGGCAAAGAACTCATGGAAGAACTTGCAAGAACCGAAGGTGAAAACAACTCGCCCAAGCCCATCCCACTTTCAGAGCTTGCCGAGTAGCGTAAGGAGATTATCCTCTTGATCATCGGGATAGACATTGGCAGCACTACGACAAAAGCGATAGCGCTGGAAGAAGGTCATGTCTCAAGGCGGATCAAAACTAAAGCCGAAGACGCGGTGGCTTCAGCATCGGGCGCACTGGGAAAGATGATTCTTGAAAACGGAATACAGATGTCCGACATCAAGCGGATCATGATCACCGGAGTTGGAGCCACAAAGATTTCAGGCGATCTGTTTGGGATTCCCACTGAAAAGGTCAACGAGATAACAGCCATCGGCACCGGAGGAATGTTTCTTTCAGGCAAAGACAACATTGTCATTGTCAGCATGGGAACAGGCACGGCGATTATCGAAGCAAAAAAAGACAGCATTATCCACCTCGGCGGTTCAGGTGTTGGCGGGGGAACGATNNTNGGGCTTGCAAAAAGGCTCCTCTCGCTTTCTGATTTCCGCGACATTTTTTCGCTTGCCGCTTCAGGAAATCTTGACCCCGTTGACCTGCTTCTTGAAGACATCATGGCAACCAATTTAGGCTTCCTCAACAAAAAATCCACCGCCTCCAACTTCGGCAAAATGCTTGACACAGCGCGTAGTGAGGACATTGCGCTGGGTATTATCAACATGGTTTATGAGGTAATCGGGATGCTCGCGGTTTTTGCCGCCAAAAGCCGCAGCGCTGACCGGGTGCTTTTGGCAGGCTTGGGCAGCCGCAATACTTTGGGGCAGGAAGTTTTTGCGAAAATCACCCGCATGCATTCGATTGAGTTTGAGTATCATGATGATGCGGAGTTTACAACGGCGATTGGTGCCGGGCTTTGGACTCATGGCAGCCGTTAAGTTAGTTGGCAAGGCGGCGCATCAGAACTTCGTTTGATTTTTCCCTGATCGTTTGGCTTCGTACATTTTTTCGTCAGCGCGATTAATAAAATCAGTGATGCTTTCTTCGTGCCGGTATTCGGCAGCGCCAATGCTGATGGTAACTTTTCCCGCTTCACCGAATGGGCTTCCCTCAACCTCTTCCCTCAACCGCTCCGCAAGTTCAGCGGCTTTTTCGATGCCGGTTTCGCCAAAAAGCAATACAAACTCTTCCCCTCCCCAGCGCGCAAAAACATCTTCATCCCGAATGTTAGCACAAACTGCCTTTGCGACTCCCACCAGAACGCGATCTCCTGCGGCGTGCCCGAAGCAGTCGTTTACTTTCTTAAAATTGTCAACGTCAATAAGGAGCAAGGAAAGCGGAGTGTGCCGTTTGTTTTTTATCCACGCGCCAAGTACCTGCTCAAAATGCACGCGGTTGTTAATTCCTGTGAGCTTATCGGTAATTGACATATACTCAAGCACTTTTTCAGCGACATATTGTTTGCGCTGCGCTCTCTCTTTCCCAAAAATAAAAATGGTGCATCCTATAAAACAAATGCTCAAATAAATCAGCCGCACCAAAAGAATCCAAACATCCTCATGATTTATGGCTGTGCGAAAAATAATAAAACCCGTCAAAATAATACAACCTAAGGCAATGCTGTTTTTCCACACATTCGGTATAAGAAATGCCGCAAGGATAAAAACTATCACTGTCAAAAATTGCATATCTATTTGTTCGCCATGAAGAAGATTGATAATAAACAGGTAGATTGCAAAAATTGAAACCTGCGTCAAACTTATCATGGTTAGCGCATCTTTGTGTTTTTTAAATCTATAAACCATGACAGCAGTGCAGATTGCAATAACCAGCCCCAAAACCCGAAGTACCAGCACAATAGGAAGAGTTATGCTGTCGCGGTAAAAATGGAGATCATAAAAAGCGAATATCGCGAAAATACCGCCAAAAATAAGCAGTAATGTCCGAATCGTAGACTGGTTTGCCGCCCTACTGTGCTCAACAAAGTCAGATTCCACATTGCGATTTTTAAACTGACCAAACCAGTTCAATGCAAAACGTTCATCGCCGCTGTCCATACGCCATTTGACCATATCAGCAAAAAAATGTACAGTACGATATGCTCGATAAACTCACCGAAAAAATGTCCGATGCCTTTCGTTTTGTGGCAGGGAAGTCTGTAATCACCGAAAAAAACATTGATGATGCCGTTGACGCGATTAAAATGGCGCTTTTAGAGGCGGATGTGAATCTGCGTGTTGTCCGCAGATTTGTGAACTCTACCATTGAAGAAGCCAAGGGCGAAAAGGTTCTGCGTTCGGTAGATCCCGGTCAGCAGTTTGTAAAAATCGTCCACGATAAGCTCGTTTCGTTTCTTGGCGACACGGCAAAGGGGCCGACAGGGCGCTCGATTCAGGAACTGCAACTGAAAGGAACGGACACTGTTTCGGTTATCCTTATGCTTGGGCTTCAAGGTTCGGGGAAAACCACCAGCTCTGCAAAGTTGGCGCTTCGCCTGAAAAAAGAGGGGCGCAAAGTGCTTTTGGCGGCGTGCGACCTTATCCGTCCGGCGGCGGTGGAGCAGCTTTCGGTGCTTGCAGGGCAGATAGATGTTCCCGTTTACAAGGAAGATGGCGCAACTGACCCGCTGAAAGTTTTCCGGGGCGCGCTTGACTGGGCAAACAAAAATCTTATCGACACGCTTATCGTTGACACAACAGGCCGCCTGCAGCTTGATGAGCCGATGATGGATGAGCTTTCCCGCCTTAAAAACGCGGCCAAGCCTGATGAGCTGCTTTTGGTTGCCGACTCCATGACCGGGCAATCCGCCGTGGATATTGCCAAGACGTTTGACGAGAAAATCGGGCTTTCAGGCGTTGTGCTCACCAAGTTCGACAGCGACACACGCGGCGGCGCGGCGCTTTCTTTGAAAACAATCACTGGCAAGCCGCTTAAGTTCGTTGGTACCGGCGAAAAACCGGAAGACCTGGAACCTTTCCACCCTGACCGCATCGCCGGACGCATTTTGGGCATGGGCGATGTTGTTACGCTTGTGGAAAAAGCGCAAGAGGTTATTGACGAAAAGGAAGCCTTGGCCCTGCGCAAAAAAATGGAGAAGGAAACTTTTACGCTTGAAGACTGGCTTGAGCAACTGAAGGCGATGAAAAAAATGGGATCGCTTAAATCCATGCTGGACATGATTCCGGGCATGGCAGGGCAGATAAACGAGGAAGACATTAACAAAGCCGAACTGAAATCACAGGAAGCCATTCTTTCGTCCATGACGCGCAAAGAGCGCGCAAATCACCTGATTATCGGTCCTTCACGCCGCACCCGCATTGCGCGAGGTTCCGGCACTTCGGTTGCGGAAGTCGCGCGGCTTTTGAAAAAGTTTGACAAGATGAAAGTGATGATGAAAAAAATGGCGAAGATGGGCAAAGGCGGCAATCCGGCTGGTTTTATGCCCGGCATGATGCCGCCAGGCGGTGGGAAATTACCGCCAGGGATGCGCTGATAAGCAGAATGAGTTTTTAAAACGGTTAATGTTATTGCTGATTTTTCCGGCTTGGTGGGGTGTTTTGTTTGGAGCTAAGGGGAATTGCCTTCCAGTCGCAAACCTCCTGTTTGCTCCTTTCAGGCCGTCTTTTTTGCTAATCTTTCATCCTTGAAAGATTACCTTTGACGAGGCTGCGAGGTCTCGCCTCATCAAAGGCCGCAAAAAAGTTTCAATCCCCCTTCACTCCCGAAGCACACAATGAGTTTCAAAAATGTTTAATGTTGTCGCTGATTTTTCCGGCTTGGGGGAGTGTTTTGTTTGGAGCTAAGGGGAATTGAACCCCTGACCTCTTGAATGCCATTCAAGCGCTCTAGCCAACTGAGCTAC
>WQRS01000092.1 GCA_009786615.1 Treponema sp.
ATTGCGGAAGCGATTTTTTCGACTGCCTGTTCCTGCCCGACAATGCCCTGGTGCAGTTCCGCTTCGATGTTCAGAAGGCGGCGGGAAGAAGAGCTTTCAAGTCGCTTAAGTGGAATGCCTGTGATCTCTGAAACCACAAGGCGCACATCATCCTCGTCAACTTTTGCCCGCTCGCCGCCTGCCGATTGTTCCCACGCCTCTTTCATATTGTTTAGCTGTCTGCGCAACTCCGACACCCTGTCCCGCATTTGCGCCGCTCGCTCATAATCCTGGGCTGAAACCAAATCGCCCTTTTCCTGTGCAAGCTGCATTATTTCCTGCTCTATGTTTGAAATCTCTGGCGGCGGGACATGTGGAACAAGTTTCCGCAAGGCGCCTGCCTCATCAAGCACATCTATCGCTTTATCAGGCATACACTTTGAGGTGATGTAACGCTGTGCAAGGCGCGCGGCAGCTTCCACAGCCTGCGGAGAATACGTGACTTTATGATGATCCTCATAGCGCTTTTGAAGCCCTTTGAGAATACTCACCGTCTGATCAAAAGTGGGTTCCTCCACCAGAATTGACTGGAAGCGCCGCTCAAGAGCCGCGTCTTTTTCAAAGTGCTTGCGGTATTCGGCAAGCGTGGTCGCCCCTATGCACTGAAGTTCACCGCGCGAAAGGCCGGGCTTAAGCATATTGGAAGCGTCAACTGTGCCTTCCGCTCCGCCGGCGCCAATTATCGTGTGAATTTCATCGACAAATAAAATGATATTTCTAGATTGTGTTATCTCGCGCATTATTCTTTTCAAGCGCTCTTCAAACTCACCGCGGTACTTTGTTCCCGCCACAATTGATCCCATGTCAAGCGATAAAATGCGCTTGCCGCCCAAAGCGTCAGGAACGCTGTCAGAAGCGAAAAGCTGCGCAAGTCCTTCCACTATGGCGGTTTTTCCCACGCCGGGATCGCCTACAAGAACGGGATTGTTTTTCGTTCGCCGCGCCAATATGCGCAGCGCCCGCTCAATTTCCTTTGTCCGCCCGACAACGGGATCAAGCTTCCCGGCTTTGGCTAATGCGGTGAGGTCTTGGGAAAATTCATCCAGAGTGGGCGTGAGCACGGGGTAAGAGGCAGGGCGAATCCTCGAAGAGGTTTTGCTTTCATTGCCGTCTGAGGCTTTGTAGAAATGCCCGTCCCAGCGCGGAAACACAGAACGGAACCCTTCGGCGGGAAAGACCTCATCCAAACGCCGGCTGCGGTAATAGGAAGTTTGCACGATAATGCGGAACATTTCTGAAGTCACTTCACGCTGGCTTAAAAACACACAGGAGCTTGAGTTTTTTTCAAGCATTGCCGCAAGCAGCAAATGTTCCGTTCCAAGGTAATCGCTTCCCATTGACTTTGCCTCTTCTGAGGCAATCTGCACCATGCGTCTTGCCCGCTCGGACAGCGGCACTTCGGATCGCACAAGCAGCGAAGTTAAAAGCGGAAGGCTTTTTTCCAGATACTGCTTAAACTCAAGCAGATCAATTCGCAGGCGCAAAAGAGCTTTACAGGCTGTTCCAGCCCCGTCATTAAGCAAAGCAATGGTGATGTGCTCAGGCAAAAGCTGTTCAGCGCCGTAGCGCCGCGCTTGCTCCTGGGCATCAAGGGTGAGTAAACGCATTACTCTTTGTGTAAAACCTCTGAACATATTCCCCTCGTGTATCACGCTACCGAAACCCGCCTTGAACATCAAGCCTGTCACCGGGCACAATTCCTGTGCGCGCAAACCAGTTTTGCGGAACTTCAAGCGCATAACGCACCGAACGGGTTGAGCGCACCGGGTTGAGGTTGCCCGGTGTCATATCGTGTATTTCGATGATTCTGCCGTCAGAGGCGATATACGCTATCGAAAGCGGGATGAGCGTGTTTTTCATCCAAAACGATAAAATCTGATCGCGGTCAAAAACAAAAAGCATCCCCTCGCCATCGTTTAAGTACTCGCGGAACATAAGCCCTTGCTGGTGCTGCGCGCTTGTAAGGGCGAGCTCCGCATCAATATATATGTTTCTCCCGCCGCTTTCAATCGTGATTTGACGCCTTTCAAACTGCTCTCCACTTTCTGAAGAAGTGCAGGAAATAAAAACGACAAAAAAAACAACAAGCGGAAATCTAAAAGAAGTCAAGAAACTCCTCCCGCATCAATGTCTGCCATGCCCGCTGTGCGCCTGATTCGTACTGGAGCCTTTCAAAAACCACCCTGTCTATGTACTTGACGGTAAGCGGGCGTTCAATTGATACGCGGGTGTAATCGTCTTCCCAAACCGCTTCATTCGGGTTCAGTGTGACAGGCTCGCCGTAACGTTCGACAAAGGTGGTGAAAATCGAAAAGTGATCGATGAAGCGCGTATCCATAGTGAAGGACATGATGAAAACTTCCCCGTCAACAAGCTGAAAGTGCGCGCGCCGTATAAAAGAAGTTCCTGCCGTTTCAACAAGCGTTTCCTGGCGCACAGGCAAAAACGACACATCCCGCTCGCCGCGAAAGGCAAAAAGCCCGTCACGCAAAAGCGCTTCGGTGAGTTCCCCAAGCGGCATTCCAAGTGAAAGCTCGCGGAACTCGCGCGGCATGGGAGACGGCAAAAGCTCTTCGTCTGTTTCGGCGGCAATAGCATCTTCGTCGTTGACTTCCTGCGATGAAACAAAGGAAAACGCGGCGAAAAAAAGCGAGAAAACCAGCAAAAAGGAAACAGTTTTCATCTTCATATCCTTCATTATCGGATTATACGCCTCCGCACTAAAAAATCAGCATTGTAATAAGAAACCACGCATAGTTTATAAGCGTAACAGTTAAAGGTGAGTAAAACCAAATAAGCCAGAAAAAAAGCGTCAAAACAATTAAGATGACAAAGCCCAACGGTTTTGTTTTGGATGACGGCACGCGGTCTTGCACTTCGCCATCGCTGCGGTTATCACTTAGGTCAATCATCATTTGGTCAAGATCGGCGATCAGCGTTTTCCTCCTGATGCGGGGTTTTGAGTTCATTATTATTGAGTAAAGCCTGAAAGATTCAGACATCAGCTCGCCAAAAAGCCCCGGAATCTTTAAATCCCTGCGAATCATAACGCGGGAAAGCATTATAAGCCCAGCCAAAGTCACCGCGCGTTGTATGCCAAGCCACAAAGCGCCGACAGTAAAGCGCATTCCGCCTATTGTGAAAAGCACCTGCCCCCCGATTGGCACAAGCAGATTAAAGAAGATTATGAAAAAAATAATTGAAAGCGTGATGATCGGGTTGTTTTTTTTCCCGCAAAGCCACGCCAAAAACCAAAACATGAGAAAAAGGATAACTCTTGTGTACAAAAACGGAAGCGGCACAAATAAAATGGCAGGCATCACCAAAAGACCTGCGATAAGCAGCGCCTTTGCGCTGAAAAGCTCTTCATAAACACGCTGCCTTTTAACGCGGAACTGCTCGGATTGGCTCATGATGATTTACCGTACCTTGCGCGCCACATACCAAAGCGAGCGGCTGGAAAACATCTGGCAGAAAACCCCAAGCGTAATTCCTGTGACAAGTCCTGCGGCAAAAAAGAACGGCGCAATAAAGCGCGCCGCGTTTCCAAGAAGAAAAAACCACGCCAGCGCCATTTGAGTTGTGGTTGAAAACATTGCGCCCATTGCGCCCACGCCTATAAAACTGACCTTTTGCCCGAAAACACGGCGCAGGGCATACATGGAAAAGGCAGCGGCGGCAGTGCCTGCAAGGGAAAAAAGGAAAATGTGCGAAAATAACGTGCCTGTGATAATTCCCTGTCCAAGCACTTTTATCAAGACCAACACCAAAAATGTCGGGAAAGGAAGTATGTCAAGCGCCATCATCAGCGGCAAATTGGCAATGCCTATGCGCATAAAAGGCATGGGCTTTGGAATCACAAACTCTATGGTCGATAAAAACAGGCAAAAAGCTCCAAGCAAAGTGAGTATTTTGCGTGTTTCAGCATTTTTCAGGCTTCCAAAGCCTTCGGTATCACCAAGCCGCGCCGTCAATTTGTCCGCCGACACCTTCGCCCTCTATGGAAAACCAGACATTATTGGGAAGACAGGACACAATGCGCCACCACGAATCAGGATTGACGCGCCCCATGCCGACGCAAACTTGATTATCACACGGGGAAGATTCCGCCCACGCTTGCCCCCCGCTGATACGCACCACAGTGTCACCGCCCAAAACGCCCCTGACACGCACAGTTTCCTCAGCGTCAATGGGAAAAACCCACATTCTATTGCCGGGTCCGTGTATTACCACCATAGCGCCATCACTTCTAGCCGCGAATATGACTACCCCCGAATACACGGTAAGAGCGGCAAACAGCAATATCACTGCGGCATCAACTGGTTTAACAGGGAAATTTTTCTTCATGTTACCGCTTTTATGATACGATAACAAAGAAACCTTGTCAATTCAAAAATCGTACAAGGGGAGGCAACATGGTCATCATAAAAGCGGTAAAAGGGTTCATTATAGGTGCGGCGGTCATCGTCCCGGGCTTATCCGCCAGCATTTTCGCCATCGCCCTTGGTGTATACGAAGGCGCATTGAATGCCATCGCCAATTTCAGGAAGCAGCCGCTTGCGCATTTTGCGTATCTGTTGCCGCTGATAATAGGCGGCGGGATAGGCGTGGTTGTTTCTGCGCGTATTGCCGCGTACTCGCTCGCCGCATTTCCTGCCTTCGCGTACCTGTTTTTTGCCGGGCTTGTCATCGGCTCCTGCCCGCTGATAATGCGCAAAACCCGCAAAGCGCCTTTCAGCCGCTGTACCTAATTGGCAGCGTTGTTGCGTTTTTGGTGATAATACTGCTTGCACCGGACGCGCAAAACGACGGGTTTATAACGATGTACAGGCTTGGCGGCATCGGCGATTTCTTCCAAATAATGCTGGTGGGATTAGTGTCAATCTCAATGATGGCTGTGCCGGGAGTCAGCGGAAGCATAATCATAATTATGATGGGGCAGCTCGGGACGATCTACAACTCACTTGGCGAGACTTTCGTTTTTGCGCTGCATGTTCTGGGCGGCAGATGGGGAGCGGCGTGGGACTCACTCGCCACAGTGATGATCATGCTGCCGTTCGCGCTCGGCACTGTAATAGGTCTTGTGTCCATCGCCAAGATTATGACTTTTCTGATTAGCCGCTTTGAGTTGATAGCGTACTACGCGATAGGCGGCGCATTGCTCGGCACCGTTGTAATGCTGGCAAACATCGGCGTAGTAAGCAACCTGCCGGAAGCCAATTTCCGCGATGTTGCGATTTTCTCCGTTATCGGCGCGGCGTGTCTGGCGCTTGGTTTATTTGCCACGATTTTTCTGGACAGGCCGGAAAAATAGCACCGATTGAACAAGCGGAACTCATCAGTTTCCAATGCCTGCAAGGGTCTTGTCCAAATTATCTGACAGGAAATCCACGTCTTCACGGGCAATTACAAGCGGCGGCATGAACGCCAGCACATTCCTGCTTATGCCGTTTTTGCCGAGTATAATCCCTGAATCTTTAAGTTTTTCCAAAATTACGTCCACTGCTTCCGGCATGGGCTTGCCGTCCGTGTCTGCAAGTTCCGCCCCAAGCATCAATCCCATTCCGCGCACGGATTTAATGAACGGATATTTTTCCTGAAGGTGTTTTAATTTATCAAACAGGTAAGCGCCCAGATCTTTTGCCGCCGCGACAAGGTTATTTTCTTCTATGTATTCGATAACCGCCAAAGCCGTGGCGCAGGAAACGGGATTGCCGCCCAGGGTGGAAGCTGACGGCTTTACAAATTTTTGCGCGATTTCCCTGGTGGCGGAGAACGCCGCTGCCGGTATTCCGTTGCCCATCGCTTTGGAATACGCCATGATGTCCGGCGCGGTGT
>WQRS01000093.1 GCA_009786615.1 Treponema sp.
GTGCGCCTCTTGGGGCACGTGGGCAGACCCGGCGCGTGGATAAACTTGCGCAACACCATAGGGCGCACCCACCTTGACGGCACTGTTTATGTAACTGACCCTGACGTGATTTTTTTGCGCTCCAAAAACTGCAAACTTAAAAAAAATGAAAAGGAACTTATCGCTCTTGTCAATTTTTTGCTTGCGGGGCAAATTATGTTTTCTGACGATCCTCTTTATCTGAAAGAGGAAGACCTCGCTCTTACCCGCCGCATAAATGCGCTTTATGAACAGCTTTCAGGGGATGAATACGGCGCCGTCCGCATTTCTGCCGATGTCTTCCGCTTTGAAAGCAGGGCGGGAACGGCGGTTGGGCTTATCAACCTGACAGGCAAAGCTTTCCGCCTTGAACGCGCCCAAAATGAAGCGCTTTATGCCGCGATAAGCGCACGTGAGATTTTGGTGGATAACAGGCTTGAAAGCACTGCGGAAAGCGTTANTTTTGCCCCNCGCAGTATTTCGATTGCTCGTCTGTAAGCGNCTGNTATGCAAGCCGCGCTGCTTCCTGCTCGGCGTTTTTTTTCGTTTTNCCTTCGGCAGGGCCAAAGGAAACGCCGTTTACGACTACTCCGACCCAAAAAACACGCGAATGTTCAGGACCAAGCCTGTCAACAAGGCGGTAAGACGGGTAGGTTCTAAAAAGCTTTTGGCTAAGTTCCTGCAAAAGGGATTTGTAGTCTTGATAGTGGCGTTTTTCTAAAACCAGTTTAATTTCTTCACTTATAAAGCGGCTTACAAACTCAAAAGCGTTTTGAAAACCGCTGTCCAGGTAAATCGCGGCGATTAAAGCCTCCACAGCATCGGCAAGAATAGCCTTTTTTGCCCTGCCGCCTGAAAGCTCCTCCCCTTTACCGAGGATCAATAACCGGTCAATGCCCATATCAAGTGCAACATGGGCAAGAATTTCTTCGGAGACCACCACGGATTTTATCCGCGCCAAATCTCCTTCGTTTTTGTTTGAAAGCTTGGCGTAAAGCAAATCGGCGGCAACCACCCCCAAAACCGCATCGCCTAAAAATTCCAGCCTTTCGTTGCTTAACTTCAGTTCTGACTCGTTAATTGCCGAGCGGTGGGTAAAGGAAAGGTTCAAAAGCTGTAAGCTTTTGAACCCAACCTTGATGGTCTTAGTAAACTCCACCAACTCCTTTTTTCTGGCTTGAGTTAAAAGAGGCAGATCAAAAGGCGGATCCGACGCCTGAAGCTCGTGCGGCGTCATAAAAACCGGCTCTTATTTCTGCTGTGACTTAATGAACTCGTAAGCGTCCTTAACGGTTTCAAACTCATTGGCCTTCTCGTCGGGAATGGAAATGCCCATTTCCTCTTCGATAGCGTAGACCAATTCGTAGGTGTCAAGGCTGTCAGCGCCAAGATCCTGACGGAAAGAAGCTTCCATAGTGATTTTGCCTTCTTCCACTTCCAGTTTCTCAGCGATAAGTTTTTTCATTTTCTCAAAAAGTTCGTCCATTATATTCCCCTTAAAATGTGTTTAAGCCTTCGACTCAGGAAGGATTACCTGTTTACCCCGGTAAAAACCGCACTTAGAGCACGCCCGGTGCAGAAGGATGTGATTTCCGCAACTGCCGCATGAAATCAGGGCAGGAGCTGTGAGCTTCATGTTTATCGATTGCCTTCGGCGAGTTCTCGCCTTTGATGTCTTAAACTTAGGTACCGCCATTTGAAAACCTCTCTCAAAAAAAATCAGTGTTATCTGAAAGAATCAGTCTAACAAAAATGCCTAATTGTGTCAATGTCCAAATGTCAAATTTTTGCAAGAAACTCAAGGATTTTCAGGAAATACTTTTCGGCTTCCGCCATACGAAAGAGGGCAAAATTTTTAGGCGCAACTGGACACTCCGTTGTGTTTTTTGCTATAATATATGGTACACAACAATATGGAGACTTTATGATTCGAGGCGGCGACATAGCCAAAGGAAGCTGTTTGCTTCAAAACGGACAACCGTATCTGGTTGTGGAAAGAGAATTCCACACCCCCGGCAAGGGTACTGCAATCGTCCGGGTGAAAATGAAAAGTATCAAAGACGGCGGAGTGCTTACCCTGACAATTCCCACCCAGCAGGAAGTTGAGGATGCTCAGGTTGATTACCATAAATGCCAGTTCCAGTACGCGGATCAGGAAAACTATCATTTTATGGACAATGACTCGTATGAGCAGTACGATATTCCCATCACCGACCATCCTAACGCAAAGTTTTACCTCATGGAAGGGCAATCTTACGACATAACCTTTTGGGAAGGTTCGGCAATTGACATAAAAATTCCTTATAAAGTGGTTTTTACTGTCGCCGAGTCAGAAAATTATGTCAAAGGCGACACTGTATCAGGCGCGACAAAGCCAATCGTCACTGAAACCGGGCTTACCGTGCGCGTTCCCCTTTTTATTAAGCAGGGGGAAAGAATTCGGGTAAACACCGAAACAAATGAGTACGTTGAACGGGTGAATGACTAAAAGTGACCGTGGGAAGATATGTGAGAAGGCAAGTGAGTATGTAAAAGCTTTCACCAACAGGGAAGTTTCTTTTAAGTATCTTAAGCGCTCGTATATCTTTTCCCTTTCGGTTGAGCTTTTTAGCTCCGCTGATATTGATTCCGGTTCCCGCCTTTTGCTGAAAGTTTTCTCAAGTTTTCTTGACGACCGCCGCCGTTCCCCCACCGACAAGCCAATTGCTGTATTGGATGCAGGCTGCGGCGTTGGGGTGCTGGGCATCTGCGCTGCCGGAGCGTTGCAGGATATGTCAGGCAGCGGCTTTTTCGTGCGGGCGCAAGACAGGGATAACCTTGCCTGCCGTTTCACCGAATACAACGCGCGGCGGAACGGGATCGGTGGGGAAAACCTTCTGGCGCACACCGAACCGCTGCTTTCAGGCGAGGCGGACAGCGAGTGGGACATAATATTAACGAATATCCCCGCTAAAGCGGGCAAAAGTGTCCTCAAAGATTTTGTCCGCCGTTCCGCCGCGGCTTTAAAAAAAGACGGGCGCGTTTTTATGGTGGCGGTGAAACCGCTGTCAGACTTTTTCCGTTCATGCATTACAGCGGCTGCGGCGCCTCTTTTTCATGAAGAAAACGGAAAAGAGTACACGGTTTTTGTGTACGGTAAGAGCGAACAAACGGCAGAATCATCCCCAATAATTTTTGACGATAACTTTCCTTCCGATTATCCTTTTTATACACGAAACACAAGAAACAAAAATACTTATGAAATGGAAGGTATTTCTTACAGCTTAAATACGATTGAAGGAGCGCCTGATTTTGATAATCCGGGCGGGGCTGTTCTTGCCGCGGCAAAACTTGCGGTAAAAGCGAATCTTTTTAAAACAGCGGGTGAAAAAAAAGAGCAGGACATTGTCATACACGGCGAGGGACAGGGGCATTTTGCCCTCTGGCTTGCCGCTTATCTTGGCGGCAGGCGGCGCTGGACGCTTTCCGGGCGCAACGTTTTGGCTTTAGCTTCTGCAAAAGCGGCTTTGAAAGAAGCCCTATTTGAAAAAGCGCCGCACGAACAGACACCGGTAACTATAATCCCCGCCGCAGACATCTTTATTGATAGCGATATGTTTGCCCATGCGCCTTTTGATTTAACGGCGTTTTTTCTGCAAACGGCTTTGGAAGCAAACCGCGTTTGGCAGGGCATAACGCAGATTACAAAACCCGGCGGCATAGTTATCACAGGCATGACTTCAACAGAAGCAGAGCGCTTTGACAGGAAAAAACCGCCTTCAATGCGCAGATTGGCTGACTGTAAACGAAAAGGCTTTCGGGCGCTCATGTATCAGGCGGCAAAGGCTTAAATTTGCAGTTATAGGTATGGGGTTTCAGGTCTATTCTTTATCTTCGTGTTTTTTAATGGACTCAATAATCGTAACAGCCATTTTCCGGTTTTTTTCATTTAATTTTGATGTTATTTCGGCAACCAAACGTGCTTCAACCGGATAATGCGTTTTTTTTAGGCTGGTTTTCTCACCTGTAACAAGGTATTCCACCGTAACATCCAATGCTCTTGCAATATTAACCGCGATTTCAACAGAAGGCGTATAGCCGTTTTCCCGCAAGTAACTGTCAATAGTCTGCTTTTTTACCCCCGACAGTTTTGCCAGTTCCTTTACCCGCATATCTGCATAAGCCAACTCAGCCTTCAAGTTTTCCCTGAAACCCATAAAAAATAATATGATTATAATCATACAAAAAAGCTTGACTTTATTAGATTTCTGATATATTGTACTCGATAGTAGTAGAATACTACTATAATTCTTTGTAATTTTATCATACTGCGTTTTGGTAGATTACACAATAAATAAGGAGAACAACGATGAAATCGAAAAACCTTTGGATCGGACTTTTGATGATGACTTTTTCCGCCGCGCTGGGTTGCGCCAGGGCCAATGACAGTGAAGTTTTAGGCACATGGTTCCACGAAGAGCGGGACGGTAGTAGTAGTGCAACGATTACCTTCTATGCCGATGGACGCTTCAACCAAGAGTCTGAATGGAGAACGTGGAGAGGAACTTGGATTACGGCCACTACTACGGGAACCTTTGCGGCCAGGAACGGCCGGATGACCTTGACTATTGTTGATGGCACCGCCCATTCAAGATTAACTTTTCCTGATGGCACCCAAAGAGAAGGGCTAGTTCTTACGATGGTGGAGGGGGAGCAAATTTCCACATATAGGGGGGAAGTGGTGACGATTACCTACGCTGTGGGCGGCAATACCCTCAGACTTGATTGGAGACGTTATGGGGATTTTGGATTCACAGAAAGCCAAACGTTCCAAAGGTGGTAGAAAATATCCACGGATGCACTGAAAAAAGAGATATTGGCATTCATTGCCGGTTTTCACGGTGGTAAACCAGAAACGGAGTTAGATGTAATACCCGCAATTATGAAGCAGATAATGCTAGCTGAGGTGGGACATTGCCTGTGGCGCAGCTTCCCGCCTCCGCCGGGTATTATCTGCCTTTGAGTGTTCTGCTCGGTAAATTCTCCATCAACTGTATTGAATGAAAACCCAAAAAAGCACTATTATGGACGGAATATCACTGTTGCATATTGTTGCATAAGGAGCCTTTTTTCATGCCCAAATACCCCTTTCAGACTATCGAACCAAAATGGCAAAAATATTGGGAAGTTCATAAAACGTTTAAAACTTACGAGGATCCAACCTTTCCCAAAGAAAAGCGGCGTTATGTGCTTGATATGTTTCCATATCCTTCGGCTCAAGGCTTGCACGTCGGGCATCCTGAAGGATACACCGCCACGGATATTTACTGCCGCTTTTTGCGGATGAACGGATACAACGTGCTTCACCCTATGGGTTTTGATTCCTTTGGGCTTCCGGCAGAAAATTACGCGATAAAAATGGGGGTTCATCCTGCCAAAACCACCGCTGATAACATCGAGCATTTTCGCAAGCAGATAAAAGCGCTGGGGTTTTCTTATGACTGGGACAGGGAAGTTATAACATCTGATGCGGATTATTACAAATGGACGCAGTGGATTTTCCTTAAGCTTTTTGAGAGGGGGCTTGCGTACGAGGCTGAAAGTCCCATTAACTGGTGCCCTTCATGTAAAACAGGGCTTGCAAATGAAGAAGTTGTAGATTCAGGACTTTGTGAGCGGTGCAAAACTCAAGTGGAGCGAAAGCGCATCCGCCAGTGGATACTCAAAATAACCGCTTACGCCGAACGCTTGCTTGAAGACCTGGAAGGGCTTCAATGGCCTGAACCTGTAAAGCAAATGCAGCGGAACTGGATAGGGCGCTCGGAAGGCGCAAACGTTACTTTTAAGAT
>WQRS01000094.1 GCA_009786615.1 Treponema sp.
GGCTTTGTCAGCCTTGTCTATGATCTCCGCCAGCACCGGGTAATTTTCCGTTTTCGAAGCGACACCGAAGGAAGATGTAACATTTATTTCAAGCGAACCGCCTACCAGGAACGCGGAATTCTGTACTGTTCTTTGTATTCTCCACGCGGTTTTAATAGCCTTTCCATGATCAACACCGGGAAGCGTCACAGCAAATTCATCTCCGCCGTACCTGGCAAGAAGCGTGTCGTGCTTGAGAACATGGCGGACACGGGAGGTTAAAATCTTTAAGACCTCATCCCCGTTGGTGTGACCATATTTGTCATTGATCGGTTTGAAGTGATCGATGTCAAACATAATAACAGAGAAGTCAAGGTTATTTTCAATGCAGGTGCGCAGTTGCTGTTCGGCAGTTTCCATCAGGTAGCGCCTGTTGCGCACGCCTGTTAATACATCAGTAATTGCCAAATCCCTCTGTATATTCCGGTTAAAAACGCTGGCAAACATCAAACCCGCCGAAGCGAACATTCTCATTTCATCATCGATAAATACGCGCTCACGTCTGCAATCATCGGCGATGAAAAGACCGATGAATTCTTTGTTTACAAACAACGGCAATATCACAATGGATATTATTTCATATTCGCCCAAAAAATCCGCGTATTCCTGCGGCAGTTTTGATAAGGGGCCGTTTAGATAATCACCGCCTGAAAACATTTCAAATGCCCCCGGTATGACACCTGACTTGATTTTCGCATCAAGGGGGATACGCTTCCTTGTTTTTCCGATTTCGCTCACCCATTCATACTTTTTGACAATACACGGTTCGCCGTTTGCTGTTTCGTTTCGCCAAATTTCTACGCGGTCAACATCCAGACAGCGCCCCACGATTTCCATTCCATCCTTGAGGGTATTCGTGCTGTCTTTTTCCCCGGCGATAAGCAGAGCCTCCGAGACCTGGTTTACGGCGTACAGCAGCTTTTCGCGGTGTTCAAGCCTTTTATTGACCTGCAACATGGCGCGCTCGTTTTCTTTCAGTTTCATGTTGGCTAAGTACAGTCTGTCTCGCATCGACTGGACGGTGCGGGACAAATCACCTATTTCATCGTTCCGGTCAAGGCCGAAAAGCCTTGTCTTTACGGACATACTGCTTGCCGCGGCACTTTGGCTCAGNCGGAACAGGGGATCCAGGACNCCCCGGCGCACCAACAGACTGCCGGTAAGCGCGGACAAAACAAGCAATGCGGCGGCGATATAAATCAGGGGGGTATAGCGCNCCATACCAAAGGCAGCCAAATGGTTTGAAAGCACAACCACCGACCAATCCGTCCCTATGATCGGCGTTATGCTTGCATAGGTATATATGCCGCCGGACAGNGAAATGGCTTCAAGAGTGCCTTCTCCGGGTTGGAAGACTCCGCCTTCAAGCCTCTGCAAATGGCGGCTGAGATATTCAAGCAAGATCGGGTTGTAAGCCGCCTCAGGTATAGCCGGAAACAGCGCGATCCCTTCGTCAAGGACTTCCAGTATCATGGCGCTGTCCACACGAACGGCGCCGTGCCGGTCAATTATATAACCCCGTTTATAGTTCACGTCAAAGCCGCCGAAAATGGTGTTGAAGATGTCATCGAAGGAGGAACCTACTGTGACAACCCCCACGAGCCTATCCTGATAATACATCCTGTGGTTAGACCATACGTACAGTTCCCAGTCTTCATCATCATTATCATCCACCGGTAGTGTGCGTTGTACATTAAGGATAAACGGCATTTCAGCGTCCCTTGTATCGAAAAACCATTGGCTTGCCTCACCTCCGGGAAGGCGCCCCCAGGGCGTAAATTCTTCCGGTGTTAGACCATGGGAAAAGTTATAACCGTGCCATGTTTCATAAATTGTGAACATAAGATAGGTATCCGGTGCAAAAGCCGCGTAGCCCATGATTTCCCCAAAAGCCATGTCTCTGTTTACCATGTCGTATTCATTGGCAAGCCAGCGTGATATTGTGGTGGAACGTGAAATCTGCTGCATTAATACAAAGTGCTGGTTTATCTTGACGAGAAAATTCGCCGCCGCCTCAATGGAATACTGCCGTGCCAAACGATGTGAGGAATCGTCGGCTATACCGCTTGCTATGGTTTTACCGATTAGAAATACAATTAACAGCGTCACCGCCGGGATACTCAAATATAGTATGTGGGCGCGAAAGGCGAGAGTGTTTGTGCGCCTACGGAAACTCGATAAACGATCGGCGGACACGGGGACTCCTTTCCAACAGAAATATATCACACACAGCACAGAATATGACTATGAGTCATAATGTTACTATGCTAAGGAGAAAATGGTAAAGGGTATACAATACGGCAGCTCAGGCACGCAGATAACGCCGGGTGGCGACGGGACGGTGGGGGTGCGCGCTGCCTCTCCAGCGCGTTGGCTTGAGCTGCCGCATTGCCCCGCTTACTTGATTCCCCTGCGGGCAGCGATCTCATTCACAGTAGAAGCCAGCTTCTCCGTTATTGCCACCATTTGGAAATAGCCTGTTTTGAACGCCGCGCTTTGCTCTTTTAAGTTTACGAATGCCAGGGTAATTTCCTGGCTTTCTCCCGCAAGCCTGTTGAAGGTGTTGGTTATATCAGCGATGATTTGAGCAAAGCTGCCTATCTCCTTTGAAATCTCGGATATGCGCTTTTCTGTTTCAATGGATTGCGTTGAAGTAGTGTTTATTCCTTCGATTATGCTCTTTAATGTCCGGGAAATATCGATGGAGTTCATTCGGGTGCTTTCAGAAAGGCGGCGTATTTCATCGGCGACTACCGCAAAGCCTTTTCCCGCTTCTCCGGCGTGGGCGGCTTCAATGGCGGCATTCATTGACANCAAATTGGTGTTTGCGGCAATGGTGCTTATTATTTTTATNGCGGTGCTTATGCCTTCAACTGACTGCGAAATGTTTTGAACCGATTGTTTTGTTTCCTGCATGGATTCCTGGGAACGTGCTGCGTTTTCTGTCAGGCTTTTTATGGATTCTTTTTCCCTTTGGGTTATGTCAGAAACACGTTTAAGCGATGCCACCAGGCTTTCAGTCACCTGGGAAGATTCATGTATCGCTTTTGTTTGAAATTCTATTCCATCGTTAAAGTCGGCTACCAGCTTGGTGATACTGTTGACCAGTTCGGCATCTTGCTTGATTTGCTCTACCAACTGCCTGTCAAGCTCCTCAGCCTTCTTTTCGTGCGAAAGATCCAATAGGAGCCCCGCTACCCGCAATGGAACACCCTTGCTGTCACGCACTGTATCACCTGTGGCACGGAAATAGCCGTACTCACCGTTTTTTAGTTTCAATTGATACTTAACGTCATAGGGNGTTCTGCCGGAACGATCNGTCATGTGTTTGGCAAAAGCGTTCAAAGTCCGCTCTTTGTCATCAGGATGAAGGCGATCGCTCCAACTGCTCAGTTTGTTGGGAAAATCCGATTCATCTGTAAACCCTATCATTCTGCGGAATTCGTTAGACCAGATAAATGTGTTGTTAGGGTTTACAGGATCACCGTCTATTACATCCATATCCCATAAGCCGGTGCGCAGCGCGTTGTTTGCAAGCTGGTATTTCATGGTGTTGTACTGCACTCTGGTCTGGTAGTTTCCGAACGCGGCGGACAGATTCTCAAATATTTCTTTAAGTTCTTGAGAAAGCCCTACGGAAGGCTGAACGATGTTTGACAAATCTTTTGTCTTGCTTTCTTCCAATAACCGCCTGCTTTCCAACAGCATTGCCTTGATGCCGGAATCATGAAGAGATTGCTCCTGTTGACTTTTGTTCTTCCAGGAAATCAAAAAAGACATAATGTTCTCCTGCCATTTTTAAATGCTTTTGAGGCTGCNGCAAGACAAACCAAGTTTTGCATCAAGCCCACATCTTAAGTATTATGCAAGGAGTATTTTTTGTCAAAAAAACAAACAGATGGTGCAGTGCAACTTAGGCTGACAGCGAATACGTGCTATCGCGGACAACGCAGAGTATTGTCCGCTTGCATTTTAACGCAACTTACTGTACAAAAGTGGTACGAAAACTAATATGAGGAGTAGCGGCATGGAAGACAGCAATAAAGTACTGGCGGGTTACCTGAAAACTCTTTGCGCGGGTGTCGAAGATGAATACAACATTGAAGATGACGACAGCGTATACCAAGGGATCAAGAGTGGTTTAAGAAACGAAGACGGCACGGGAGTTCTTGCCGGTGTAACCCGCATCGGCAGCGTTCAGGGGTACTATATGCAGGATGGTGCCCGCGTTGCTGTTCCCGGTAAATTGTATTACCGTGGGATTGACGTGGAAGACATTGTGGCTTTCCACCTTGAAGAAAAAACGTTTGGCTTTGAGGAAGTGGCGTATCTGCTGCTTGGAAAACTCCCCAACAAAAAACAGTTTGACGATTTTAAGGCCGTTCTCTCGCACGCCCACACGCTTCCCAACAGGTTCATCGACGATATTATCGTTGGCGGGCCCAGCGGCAACATGATGAACGTACTCTCACGCTGTGTGCTCGCGCTGTATTCCTACGATGAATCTCCTGAAGATAACAGCATCCAGAACATGATGCGCCAGTCCATAGAACTCATCGGGCGTTTCCCTACAATTATCGCAAACGCCTTCGCTGTTATGCGGCATCGCTACAATGGCAAATCGCTTTATCTGCATAATCCAAAGGAAGAACTTTCGACTTCGGAAAACTTTTTGCGTATGCTGCGCCATGACAAAACTTTTACGAAAGAAGAAGCGTTACTTTTTGACCTCATGCTGATTTTGCACGCCGAACACGGCGGCGGAAATAACTCCACATTTACCACCCGTGTGCTTTCATCGACAGGAACAGATACGTACAGCGCGATTGCCGGGGGAATAAGCTCCCTGAAAGGGCCTTTGCACGGCGGGGCAAACGCCAAAGTCGGGGAAATGCTTGAAGATGTGCGAAAAAGCGTTTCTGACATCCGCGATGAAGACAAAATAAGGGCGTACCTGATTAAGATTATAAACAAAGAGGTTGGCGACAAATCCGGAAAGATATACGGGCTTGGTCATGCTGTGTATACCGTTTCTGATCCGCGCTCGGTAATCACAAAAAACGCCATTCTCAGTATGGCAAAAGACAAAGACTGTCTTGACGAATATAAGTTTATTGAGGCAATCGAGCGCATCGGCGTTGAGTTACTTGGTCAGCATAAACACAGGGCGATTAAACTTTGCGCCAATGTTGACCTTTATTCAGGCATGGTTTACCAAATGCTCGGTATTTCTGAAGATCTGTTCACCCCAATTTTTGCCCTTTCGCGTATTTCAGGCTGGTGCGCCCACCGCATTGAAGAGGTGCTTACCTGCCACCGCATCATTCGNCCGGCATACCGNGTNTACGAGAAGGAGGTGCCGTACGTAGGTATGAGTGAGCGCTTTTAACGCCCGCTTGACTATAGTCTTGATATCCTATACAACGTAACGGGCACAGGGCTTTGCCGCACGCGCGAACACACTTCGTGCGGCGGAACCTTTTTCTGCNTGAGGGATGAAAATGCAAAAGTACGAGCAAAAGTACGAATATGAAGGAAAGTCAAAAACGGTGCGCGGGGGAACCGNCGAAGGCACTGTTGTCATCAGCTTNAAAGATACTGCCACGGCNTTTAATGGTGANAAAAAAGAGGAGCTGTCAGGCAAAGGTATTTTNAACGCGGCAATCTCAAATCATATTTTTGAATATCTTNCCAAAAACGGTATAAAAACACACATGATTTCGGTGATTGACCAAACTTCAATCCTTGCAAAAAAAGCGGAAATTATTCCGGTTGAAGTTATTATAAGAAAT
>WQRS01000095.1 GCA_009786615.1 Treponema sp.
AACGGGAATTGGTTAAATTCCCGATGCTCACAAAGTCATCATCGGAAAAGTAACCGCTTGCATGGAACAACTGTTCATCTATGACACGCTCAAGGTACTGCCTGTCAACAACAGTCATTGCGGAAAACCTTTGGAACGCCCCTACAATGGTGCTTTGCCCGCAGAGCCTGCATGTTTTTTGTCCCATTTTTTCCTCTCCCAGTCAAGTGAGTTCCGCATGGCATTTACGTGCGGTACATGCCATGCGGCAACAGTACAGCAGTTATCTGCACGATACTGTTTCTTCAAAAGCATTGCCGGGGTGCTTTCCGCCCAGCATTTTGCACATGCAAACAAACGGGCAAGCAAGAAGGCATAATATCAATTTTCCTACGCGCATAGTATTTCCTCCTTTGCCATTATTCATGGCTTTGCTTTGCTGAAACACCGACGGTGTTGCGGTTTTTTCGCGCTGTTTTTAACTTCCTCCCAAAAGCCTTACGCTTCATCTCTTTCCATTCAGCCATAGGGAGAGATGCGTATTTTTCTGTTTTCCGCAGATCGCGCAACACGAGGTTCACCATTAACTGCCCACAGAGCGTTTTCCAGACCCCGTTGTTAAAGGTAGCGGGTCGGATTTCTTTCAGGTTTCTGTAAAAGAGAACCTTCATCCTTTTGTTTTTCGCGTTCCACAGGGACAGAAGGTAAATGCCTGAGGCAAGGAAATAAAGCACGAAGATACATTTTAGAATGAGCATGAAAATATCCATCGGCAGAAGGAAAAAGCCAATGCCCAGGCCAAGCAGGAGAAAGGCATAGATGTTTAAGTACAGAAAGCGAAAAAATATCATGATGCAAAAAACTCCTTATACGCTTTGTATGCCGTCCATAAATCGGCTTTGCTGATTACCTCAAACGGCGAATGCATGGACAGGACGGGGATGCCGCAGTCAAGCGTGTCCATCGCATATTCGGCAAGGTCGCTTGCCAGAGTGCCGCCTCCGCCTTTTCCCGGCTTTCCCATGCCGCCGTATTGCCATTGGATTTTGTTCTTGTCAAACATGGTTTGTATTTTTTGGCAAAAGTCCATCTCGGCGAAATTGCCTGTGCCTGATTTGGATATGGCAATGCCCTTGCCCAAATGCGATGCGGTTCTTGCGTCATACACGTCAGCATAATTCGGGTCATAAGCGGCATTTACGTCTGCGGAAATAACGGACGAAACGCTTAATACCTGGTATGGGTCAATGCCGTTTGAACAGAGCAATTGCAGGAAGTATTTGAATTGCTGAATATAGGGGCGAAATCCGCCGACTTCTTCTTTGTCAATAAACAGACACACAATGGTCTTTTCCGGAATGAGGTTTCTGCTGTTTTCTGGTTCAGGAGAGGCGGCAAAAGACAAGGCGGCCTGCAATGCTGCGTATGCGCAGCTTTTATCATCATGGCCGTGTGCGCCTATCATGCTGCTGTCAAAGCCTACGTTTCTGGCAGGAAAGGCCGGGACAAAGGAAATGTCGGCGTTTGCAAAAGACTTTTCGCTAAGGTTATATTTACCGCTCAAAATACGCAGGATATTTAGTTTTACCCTGTCAGATATTTTTTTGTCTGTAAAAGGCTCTGAACCGGCAAGAATATCTATTCCCTCGGCATCAATAAAATCAGCGGCTGTTTTTTTCATTTGATCTTCGGCAAGGTGGGGCAGGAGGTCGGTAATGGTGAATACCGGCTCATTGGCTTCGCTGCCCAGGCTGATTTGTTTTCTCTCTCCGCCTGCGTCAAAAAAATTGCCGTATATGCTTAAAGGGATTGCCGCCCACTGATAGTATTTTATGCTGCCATAATAATAGGTATCCAGGTATGAAAGGCCGGAACTTTCGTAAAGCGGGTTTGCTTTCAGGCCGATATGAGGGGAATCGCAATGGGCGCAAATGATATTAACGCCGTGCGAAAGCGGCTGCTTGCCCATGACGGCGAAAAAAAGCGATTTGCCTTTTACGGTCTGATAAACCCTGTCCCCCGGCTTTGCCGTTTTGTTGTTGGCGCAACATTGCTTAATGTCCAAAAAGTTGTGGCTATTGAGCATTGAAACGCAGTTGCCAACAAACAGGTACGAGGTTCTGGCTTTGTCAAGAAACGCTTTGTAGCTTTCAGAAAACTCAAACAGTTCCGTTCTTTCCTGCGGCGTTATGTTTTCCCAGCTACTTTCAGGCGCAAATGTGAGTTTTTCGGATAACAATTCGCCTTCTGATTTTTCGCTTTCCATGTTCAGTTGATTCCCGCTAATTGCTTTTCTTTCCACTCAAGAGCGATTTTACGATTAAGTGCAACGACTTTGCAGAAATGCTCGTTGATCTTGAACATATCGCCGTTGGCTTCATGGGCGTTACGCATTATGCACAAATCGCAAAAATTCCTGTCCGGGCATTTAACGCACATGGGAAAATCTTTTTTACGCAGGCCCCGCAGGTATTTGACTTCCGGTGAGTTTTTCCAGATTTCATGCAAGGGCTTTTCTTTTACGTTGCCGCAGGCGTAGCTCTGCCAGCCCGGACAGGGGTAGATAGTGCCGTTGGCCACCATGCAGGCGGATGTTATACAAACGCCGCAAAGAATATCATTGCTTATATCCCGCTTTTCTGCCTCGGCTAAATCCGCAGAAAAAATGCCTTCCTGATACTCTGTGTCATTGTGGACTATAACCTGGAGCAATTTTTCCGTTTCCTCAAGGGAAAGCCGGTTGTCCAGGTTGTCGGTCGTGTTGTCGTAGCGGCCCATCATGAGGAAGTCGGTATGCGCCCGGCATTTGTGATCGTGCGCCCACTTTAACACATCCGCATAGCAGTCCTTGTTCTGCTTCATCACCGGGCAGCTTATCTGCACGGGGATGTCGTTTTCGACCAGCCTTAAAACGGCGCTTTTAGTCTTTTCAAATGAACCGGGCAGTTGCGAGATGCTGTCGTGGATTTCGGCTTTCATGCTGTACAGCGACACCTGTACGCTGGAAAGACGGATTTCTTTCATTGCTGAGATAATCTTGTCGTTAAGCAAGGTAAGGTTGGAAAGGATAGCAACGGAAAAATCGTATTCCTTGGCCCTGCGCAAAAAATCGCAAAACTGCGGGTGCAATAACGCCTCGCCGCCTGACAGGATAAGATCAAGCACCCCCATTTCGCGGCACTGTTCAAGCACATCATAAAACAATTCAGGGGCAATATCGCTGCTTCTGTCTTCGTGCGGTATATAACAGTGAATACACCGCTCATTACAGCGGCTGGTTAGTTCTATTTGAAGCGACATAAACTGCGGCCTGTCTTTGAAGTGCTCCTCAAGGAAATCCTGGGTGTCTTTTTTGCCCTGCTTTAAAACCGGTGCGGAATCCTTGTTAAATGTTTTTGGCTCAATCAAGGCGTATGAAAAACGTGCGTCTTTGCGATCCAGTTCTTCTTCGGTAATGCCTGAGACAATAAAACCGGCTTCTTCAAGCATGGCATAAAAGGCAATGGCGTCCTCTTTTATTTCTTCAATATCAGCGTCTATGAATGATTTTGCGATTTTTTCGCTGAGTTTTCCAATGTCCTGCGGTTCCCGTGATAAAGCCGAAAGAAAGACCAAGCCTGATGCGTCAACAACACGGTCAATGAAATTGATTTTGTTGACGATATACCCCACATCATCGTAGCGGCGGATGAACGTGTCAAATTTTTGGCGGTAAAGCGTCATATTATCCCCTCTTGGTTGTTATGTGCGGGTGAACCAAAGGAATGGATTACGGCAAATATCTTGTCATAATCCAATTCCAAAAGTCCAACTGCTGTTATCTTGACCTTGAGCATTTGGAACAACCGCTCGATGATGTTTTTGAGCTGTCGCACCCTGCCGCATAAATCGCTTTCTTGGTGTTTTCTGCAAGCACCTGAGGTTTGCTATAAGCCATAGTTTTTCTCCTTGGATTGATATATATTCCCGCCCAACGGGCGGTCTTTTTCAANCGGCTTGCCGGTAAAACCCTGGCACAGCCGGGTAAAAAGCGCTGCTTACATGGCGGCTTTCGTTTTCCACTCCATGACGACTTTGCGGTTGAGCGCCACCACTTTGCAAAAATGTTCGTTGACTTTAAGAAAGTCGCCGTCAGGGTCTTCGTTGCCGTTACGCACCATACAATTACCGCAAAATTCCTCGACAGGGCACTGGAGGCATATCGGGAAGTCTTTTTTTCGCAATCCCCGCAGNTACTTGACCTTTGGTGAGTTTAGCCAAATTTCGCGCAGGGAGCTTTCTTTCAGGTTACCGCACACGTAGCTCTGCCAGCCGGCGCAAGGGTAGACATTGCCGTCTGCTACCATACAAAAGGAGTCGATGCACACGCTGCAAATTATATCGTTGGAAGTATCTTTTGCGGCGGCAGTGTCAAAATCATTCTTTAACACTTGTTTCTGGTATTCCGGGTTGTTTTCGATTATGTCTTTTAACAGTTGCTCCGTCTCGTCAAGAGAGAGCCGATTGTCCAGGTTTTCGATGCTTCCGTCACAGCGGGCCATCATTACAAAGTCGGCCTCCAAATGGCATTTTAGTTTTTGTGCCCATTTTTTTACGTCAACATAGCAGCCTTTATTCTGCTTCATTGTAGGGCAGCTTATTTGCAAGGGTATATCGTTCTCAATCAGTTTAAGAATCGCTTTTTTTGTCTTTTCGCAGGAACCGGGAAGCTGTGTAATTGCGTCATGGATTTCACTCTTCATGCTGTACAGGGAAACCTGCACGGCGGAACGGCGATTCGATTTCAATTCCGCTATTGTTTCATCGTCAAGAAGCGTCAGATTTGAAAGAATATTAACGGAAAAATCATACTCCTTTGCCTTGNGCAGAAAGTCGTGAAATTGCGGGTGCATCATGGGTTCGCCGCCGGAGAGCGTTATCTCCAGAACGCCCATCTCCCTGCACTGTTCAAGCACATCGTAAAAAAAAGCGGGATCGATGTCACCGGATTTATTTTCATGAGGGATATAACAATGGACACATCTCTCGTTGCAACGGCTGGTAAGCTCTATCTGAAATGACATTAAGTGCGGCTTTTCTTTAAAATACTCCTGAAGAAATTCCTGTGTGGTTTTTTCCGCACGCCGTAATGCGGGAGAAAAATCAGTTTTAACTGACTCAGGGTCAATGGCGGAATACGAGAAGCGTTTATCCTTTCCGTCCACTTCGTCTTCCGTTTCGCCGGAGACAATAAACCCGTCTTTCTCAAGTATGTCGTAAAAGTTAGACGCATCATTTTTTATTCGCATAATATCGGCATCAATAAATGACTTTGCTATCTTCGCGCTGAGTTCTTCAATGCTTTGAGGTTTACGGGATAACGCGGAAAGAAAAACCAAACCCGCCGCATCAACAACACAGTCAGTAAGGGAACTCTTGTTGACGACATAGCCTATATCATCGAAGCGGCGGATAAAAGCGTCAGATTTTTGACGGTAAAGCATCAATTTTCTCCTCATGTTCAGACGTGTTAATGCGGAACCGCAAAACCTGCTGGACAAACAATTTGCGGTTCCTGAATTTGTCAGTTCACCTTACTTTCGAGCACTGGCCGCAAGAATGAAAACCTTTGGCGCACATTGCTGCATAAACAGCCTGTTCAGCATTCTGCGCAATCACTTGGGGAGTTGTATAAGTCATAATCTTCCTCCTTGTTTAAGATATATAACCGCCCAACGGACGGCCTTTTCCAGCCGGCTTGCCAACAAACCTCCGCACTGCCGGATAAAAGCAATTATTGTCGGCTTGCCGCTAAAACCCTTGCAAACGGGCACCTTGCAAGCAGCGAATTTTTTTTGC
>WQRS01000096.1 GCA_009786615.1 Treponema sp.
GTCATAAATTCAACCTTCAAGTTTTTTCTCCGCTTCGTTTACCGCCCTTTGGAGCATTTCCTCTCCAACGGCGACAGCTTTTTGTTTGCCGCCCCACATCTTCCAGCCGTCATCAATGAGGTTGCGCTGGCGGGCAAAAGAAAATACTTTGCCGGAGCGGGAAACAGCATGACCACGGTAAAGACCTTTCAGGTAATTAAGACTTCCGGGTATTCCAATTCCCGCCCTTACAATATAGGCCGGTGTTTTTCCCTTTCTCCGGTGCAAGCCGATACTTTCCCTTGTCTTTCCGGTTTGGTCATCAAAGAGCTGGTTGAACCTGCGGTTTCTAAGGTAATCAGAAAATTCCCTTCCTACTTTTGCTACTGAACGGGCGGCAATATCCCTGATAAAAAATTCTTCTATCGGCTTGAGGCTGATATTCCCTTTTACCTCAGAGTTAATCATATCCGCCCTCCCCGATACGAGATAAAAATAGTTTTGCTTGAAATTGGCACATCAATTTCATACTGCGCTGTAATTGCTCCGCTACTTGTAAATTGTTTTATGCCTATGCTGCCGCCTGAACCGGCAAAGCGCCTGAGATTGGCGGATATGGTTTCGATTACCGCTTGCTGTAAATCATTGGGAACAGGATCATAACCCACGTTCCCCTCAAAAAGAACCACGTCATACCCGTTTGGAAATTGCCCATGATAAAGGCGGATAATTCCCGCACTAATTTTGGTGCCATATTGATCGTCAAGCAGATTATTGTCACTGGGGAAAATGCGCCCTTCGTCAACGCAGATACGAACAATGTTGTTGACAGGATAACTTGGCAAAATCAATTCTCTGCCGCCGCGACCATCCATTTTTAAGGATACATCGCGGGCAGCAAGGAAACGCCCGGCGAACTTCTCGGCCTGCGCTGATGCCGCTGAAAGGAGAAATTCAACTAATTCCTTACGGTCATCATCAAGGTTTAAGACCGCCTTGACTTGTTCCCATGTGACAAGATCGCCGGTTGCCATTTTTATGTACCGCTTGAAGATGAGGGCGGTGCCGCGCTTCCTCCCGGAAGGCGCAATACCTGAATTGCTTCATCAATCAACAGCCTGCCATCGGTGCGCTGCATTCCCCTGAAACCGATAAAGCCGTTTGCGGCATACAGTTCGTCAAGCCGCTGGATGGTAAAGCCGCGCCGGTCATGGATGCGGTAGCGCTTGAAGTCGCCCAGAGCAATCGGCTTTTCTCCGCCTGCTATGTCAGGCATGAAACTGGACAGCACAACGTTTCTGCCTAAGATAGTTCCAATGGGGCCGTTAGAAGCGGGAGTGTTGAACGGTCTATATAAAAACTGCCCGGCACCATCTTTAAGCAGCATGATTTCTACAAGCGTATTTGTGTTCATCATCCAGCTTGCGTTGATAAAGTACCCGGAGTTCAATGCCGCAAACAAAGCCAGCAAATCCGCATACTCTACTTTGGCACCTTTCGCCGGAACGGTTTTGCAATCCAGAAGGAAGCCGCGGGGTTTTTTATTACCATCGCCTTTGACATAGGCTTCTTCCATCGCCAAACCGTTGGAGTAGGCGAAAGCGTCTATAAGCCACGCCTCCAGATTGTAGGTGTTATCTTGCAGCAGCTCCTCGGAAACTCTGACTATGCGCCCAAGTTTATGCGCCTCCATAAGCTTCCTGGAGAATTCTGCTTCGCTTTCAATATACTTGCCGCCTTCTTCTATCCAGTTGGATTCACCGTGGTTGTCGGCAATGGGGATGTTGCGGTCAAGGGCGGACATCTGAACATCGGCAAGGTTCCGCATAACAAACTGCTCCCGCTCCCTTTCAAGGATGCGGTCTTCCCACTCCTGCGGGATAAGGTAGCCTCCTGTGTCCCCGCCTCCGGTAATACCGCTGGTCATTGCCCGCAAATGCGCCCTGTTGCCGGTACGCATATACGCAAGCACAGCCTCACGGTTTTCTTCCCGTTGAGCTTCGCCTGTAGCAGGCGTGGATTCACCGCTCCGCGTTTCCGGCTCAATCCCTTCATGGGTGCGAATGATGGCTTTTTCGGTTTCAATCTGTCCTGCAAGGGCGCGTATCTCGGTTTCGATAGCCGCGACTTTACAGGCATCCGGGGATTGTTCGCCCTGCGCTCCACGAAGCTGTTTTACCAGTTCGTTAAAACGCTGCTGAAGCTGTCGTAATTTATCCATTCTGTTCTCCTTCTGTCATCCCGACAGTAGTTAGATGTTATAAATAGCCGCCATGCTGCCTCACGGCATGAGGCGGCTATGATAAACGCCTAAGCGCCTATTTTCTGTTCCGGGAACTCATGAATGAGTTCATCAATTTTTCGTTTCGTTTCCTCCCGTTTCTGTTCCGCATCTTCAAACTCTTTGATAATGCTTTCGGCATCGCGGAGAGAAACGCCCGTATCCTGATAGGCCGCGTAAGTAACCGGAGAAAAATCAACGATGCGGTTAAACTTCTTTATGACACGCTTGTATACGCGCTTGCCGTTTTCAACGCTCCGCTCCTCGGTATAGCCTTCGCGGCTCAAATAAAAGCCGAAAGACATTTTGTCAACAAGCCCGGCACGGATCGCCTCGATGCCGTCACGCCCCCATGAGGTTCCTCCGGCATCGGCCTCAATATGGACGCCGTAAGAATCTTCCCTTGCGGTCAAGGTGTTGTTTTTACGAGCGGCCATCGGCTTGGCGGCGTCATGGTTCCACAGCAGGACTTGCTCCGCCCGCAATAACGCATCGCGGGCCGCCCCTGCCTCAATAATTTCTACCCAGCGGAATGCCTCGTTTTCGTAAAGCACGGTTTCACGGTTATAAACAATCGCCGTGCCTTTCAGTCTGTACGATGGCGCTCCGTCCTCCGCCCTGATTTCTTCAATCATGCCCTGTCCGCATGGGACAGACCGGCGCAGCAATTCGTCTTTATTCATGGCCTTCTCCTCTTTTCTGTTCAAGTTCTCCCTTTCCCGCAATGTAAACCGGAAAGCGGTAGGTTTTCCCAAGCCCGTTCGGCAATGGGTTCATATCTTCTTTTTCACGGATTTCATCCACATTAAAAAAGCCGTGCATCAAGCCGATTGAATACGCCTCATAGCGGGCTTTGGTGTTCCCGCGCATAAGGCTGTCTATTTCAAACTTTACATACAGGCGGCTTCTTTCTTCCTCGGTAAATATCTTGGCGTTTAACGCCTGCTCCCATCGGATAGCCCACGGGCGGAAAAGGTACACTATCGCCTCGATGCCCTGCTCCTCGATATTGGAAAATGTCGCTTTCTCAAGGTCGCCTATGAGGTGCGGCGGTACGCCGTGGATCCTTGCCATTTCAGTAGCCGTAAATTTTCGGCTTTCAATGAATTGAATATCCTCAAGCGGCATACCAAGTTTGCTGTATTTCATCCCCTCCTCAAGGATTATCACGCCGTGGGATTTTTGAAGGCCCTGATATTTTTCAGCCATAGAACTTTTCAGGCGATAATAAGCATCGTCCGACATTTTCTGCGGATGCTCCATAAACCCGCCGATATTTGTCCCCTGCCCGAAGAACCTTGCCCCGAATTCCTCTATGGCCATGCCAAGTCCGAAATTCTGCCGGAAAACCTGCACCGGCGAAAAAGAATTGATGCCGTCAAAGCCGATGCCGGGTACGTGCAGTATTTTCCACGCGGGAAGGACTGTATTTGAGTCCGCAAAACGGTATTTTATCGGCCCGTCTTTTTCCTCGCGGAACGGAAAGCAGACTCCGGGCGGGATAGGCCAGATTTCGGCGACATTGCCCTTGCGGTCAAAAACAAGCTCGGCAAAAGCGGCACCCCGATTGGATATTTGAGCCTGCATCGCCTCAACGAAGGAAAACGCCGTCATGTCGGAATTGGGCTGGTCGTGCAAAAGGCGCGATGCAGGGTGATCTTTCTTGCGGTATTTCCCGTTGGCGGTTTTTTCGTAAATATGAATGGGGAGGGACGCCAATGTAGTCGCTATCAGGCGGACGCAGGCGAAATGCGCGGAAAGGCTCACGGCGTTTTTTTCGGATACAGCGGGGCCAGCAAAAGAACTGCCCCCGAAAAACCCGCCGGAAGTGACCGGAATGGGCGCTGTCGCTTTGCGTTGCCACGGCCATCTCATACCGACAGCACCCCCCGGTCTTCGTAAACACTTTTCGCGGCGGACATTTGAAGGCTCGCCCGTCCAAGCGACATGATATTCGCGACCACGCCGTCAATTCGCTTGCCGGTACTGCCACGACGGGGCTTCATGGGCATAACGTTCCCCTGACGGTCAGATTTCATTTCGATACATGACATCATCCAGCGCATTACGGGGTTATTGCCGTGCGCCATCTCTTGTGACAGTACGCGTTTTTCAAAGCTGTCACACATCGGGGACATCATCCGGTATCCTTGCTGTATTGGCAGCATATTGATTCCGGCAGTGGTAAGGTGGTTTACAATTTCCTGCGCGTGGAACGGGTCAAAGCAGAATTCTCTTATCTCATACGTTGCCGCCATGTTCAAAATGTCCTGTTCAATCCAGTCATAATCAATCACGTTTCCGGGCGTTGCGATAATAAACCCTTCATCAATCCATGCGCGGTACGGAACTTTATCAATGTCCTCTTTTTCCTGAATTAATTCTTCCGGAATGTAAAAGCGATAAATGTGCTTGTACGGCTCCCTCTCATTCTGCGGGGGAAAGGAAAGGCTTAACGCACTTATGTCCTGCGTTGACGACAAGTCCATTCCGCCGTAGCATGGTCGACCTGAAAGTTCACTCTCGGTATATTTTTGCTTGCCGCATTTTTCCCAATCGGCAAATGAAATCCATCCCATTACATTCTTGCACCAGATGTTAAGCCGCTTTGTTTTTACATTCATGATTTTTGTGGTGCTGCTTGCGGCAAGGTTTATTTGCTCTGTAAGGCGGGCTTCGTCAACCGATACACCAAGGTTAGGATTTGCCTTTACCCATACCTTCGGATTTTTCCAGTCGTCATTTTCATCAAGCGTGTAGATAATGCCGAAGTAATTGTCAACAGGCGGTATGCTTCCTTCCAGCATTTTTTTTAGGTGCTCATGTTCCTCAAAACACGGCCCTATATAGTTTGTCCCCGCTGTTGTAATAATTACAATAAGCGGCTGTTTACGCGCCCCCATGCCGCTTTCAATTACATCAATCAGTCCGGCATCAGGGTGGGCGTGGTATTCGTCAATCACCGCAAAAGACGGATTTAAACCGTCCTCGGTTTTACTGTCACGCCCCAGCGGGCGCATAATAGCGGCGGTTTTAGGAACGACAATATGCTTTTTGGTTTTGTAAGTCTGCGCAAGTTCTTTGAGTGTTGCATTGCGCCGGATTTGCCGCTCCGCTTCCTCCCATGTGATAGCCGCCTGCTGCTGTTTTGTCGCCGCGAAATAAATTTCAGGGCCTACTTCACGCGGGCTGTCGGCAAAAAAGTGGTAATTCGCCAGAGCCGCAGCAAGGCTTGACTTGCCGTTCTTCCGTGCCACTTCGATATAGGCGCGGGTAAAACGCCTGAAGCCGTCCTTGTTGCGCCAGCCTTCCATCTGCCAGATAAGGAACTGCTGCCACGGCTGGAGTTTGAGCTTAATGTCAGGGTGCAAAGCGCGGTTTGCGAATTCGCCTTTGGTGTGCTCAAGGAGATGTATGAAATCTATCGCCCGTTTTGCCGCACTTGCGTCAAAGCGGTACGGGAAATCTTTTTTCCCCACGCGCTTCAAATCAGACACATGGCGCATGACTGCAA
>WQRS01000097.1 GCA_009786615.1 Treponema sp.
GATGGGAGTGAATGCGTTGATTCCGGCGGCGGCGCGGACTATAGTTTCTGCTGTTCCGTTTACAGGAATATGTATGTACACAGGACAATTGCCCGGGTTGCCTTCCACTTTGGCTTTGAGTGAAGACAGCGCCGCCCGGTCATCCGGCGCGCCTGTGGCAAGGCGTATGTGGACTTTCCTGTAACCTGAAGCCGAGCCGGTATCGCCTGCAATTTCCACATCGCTTGCATCACCAAGTTCGGCAGCCTTCTTTGCCGCAAGGCGCAGCAAGCGGTTTATGTCCTGAACGCTTGAGACAAGGAAAGACGGCTTTTGCGGGTTTCTGTCTTTTTCAGGGTCTATGCTGCCTTTAAGGGCGAGAATCTCGTCAACTGAAACAAGCGCCTTGCAGTTTTCCCACGCACGGGCGAAAAATACCGCGTCCATTTCCCCGTCACGCCCCTGTATGCTTGCAAACGCCATTTCCTTACCTTTGGAATCGATGTGCGTCCGCAGCGATTTAAGCGCCCCGATAAGCGTATACGTGCCTGACTCAATTTTTTCCTGAGCCGCCAAATTGGGAAAGCGCAAATCCAGATCTTTGGTATATCGAAAAATGTTGCGGTACTTATCCCACTTTCGCGTTTGTGCTTCCTCCTCCTTAAGCGCTTTTTCGACATCAGCATCATCAAGGTATTCTTCAACATTAAAACTGCGCTTGTCCCTGTCTTTCTGATACTCAATTTTTCCTTTAAGAATGGTAACTTTTTCAGCCTCTATTTTATCCTGACATTTTTTCCACGCGGAGGAAAAAAAAGTGAGCTCTATTTCACCATTGTAATCTTCAAGCGTTGCAAAAGCCATTTTATCGCCTTTGCTTGTGGTGATGGGCTTGATGTTTTTTACAAGTCCCACAAGAATTTGCGTTCCCGGGAGAAGGTTTTCAGGGAGACCCAAGTTAACCTTCACAACTTTCTCCCAAATCTCCCGGTACTCATCCATCGGATGACCGGAAAAATAAAAACCTATAAGCTCCTTTTCAATTTTGAGTTTTTCAGCACTGCCCATTTCAGGGAATTCCTGAAACTCAAAATCCGGGTATTCCTTTTCACCTGTGTCGCCAAAAAGACTCACTTGACCGTACTTCTTGTCGTCCTTGATGTTCTGAGCGTACTCAACCGCGCGCTCAAGGTTGCCTGAAAGCGTTCCCTGCGTTATGCCGAAATTGTCAAAGGCGCCGGTTTGAATAAGCCGATCGATAACGCTTTTGCCCACAGCTTTTATGTCCACGCGGTCAAGGAAATCCATAAAATTTTTATACTGCCCGCCTGACCCATCATTGCGGCGCGCGACAATTTCCTCAGCGGCGCCATCACCCAGCCCTTTAATCCCCAAAAGCCCGTACACGATGCGGCCGTCCACAACGTTAAAAAGCTTATCCGACCGGTTTATGTCAGGCGGATCAATTTCAAGCCCCATTCTGCGAGCCTCGGCGATGCACTCAGAAAGCTTATCCTTGTCCGTTGAGTGTATTTCGTTGGTGAGGTTTGCGGCTATCAGTTCTGTTGAAAAGTTGGCTTTCAGGTAAGCGGTTCGGTAGGCAATAACCGAGTAGGCGGCGGCGTGGCTTTTGTTAAAGCCGTAACCGGCAAAAGGAACAAGGAGCTCAAAAATTTCATCTGCCTTTTTTTTGTTGTAACCCCGTTCTACAGCGCCTGATATAAACTTCGCCTTGCCTGCGATCATTTTATCCATGATCTTTTTCCCCATCGCCCGGCGCAGTTCGTCAGCGCTGCCAAGCGAAAACCCGCCGACAATTTGCGCCACCTGCATAACCTGCTCTTGATACACAATTACGCCGTAAGTTTCTTTAAGGATTTCCTCAAGGCTTTTGTCAGGGTACACAATCTTTTGCCTTCCGTTTTTGGAATCGACAAATTGATCGATGTTTTCCATAGGGCCGGGGCGGTAAAGGGAGTTTAAGGCGATTAAGTCTTCTATGGAATTCGGGCGCGCCCGCTTAAGAACGCTCTGCATTCCCTCAGATTCAAACTGGAAAACACCGAAACTTTTCCCTTCGCCAAGCATTTTAAAAGTTGCCTCGTCGTTTTCGTTAATATTTTCCACGCTGAAATCGGCGTACTGTCCGCCGCGCCGGCGAATGAGCGCGGTAGCGTGTTTTATTACATCAAGCGTTTTAAGACCAAGGAAGTCCATTTTCACAAGACCGCAAGTTTCAAGGTAGTTCATGCTGTATTGAGTTGCCGTGCCGCCGGTTTTCGGTTCACGGTACAGCGGCACAAAATCGTTAAGGTTTGATTTACCGATAACAACGCCCGCGGCATGAAGACTTAAATGGCGGTTAAGTCCTTCCAGTTTTTTTGCAAGGGAAAAAAGTTCAGTATAGCGGGGATTTTCAACCATCTCCTGCAGTTTCGGCTCTCCGGCTATGGCCTTCTCCAAATTGATTTGAGGGTCTTTGGGTATGAGCTTTGTGATCATTTCCGATTCAGGAATTGAAATCTCAAGAACGCGCGCCACGTCTTTTATAACCGCCTTAGCCCCCAGCGTCCCGAACGTGATAATCTGCCCGACACGTTCCCGCCCGTACTTTTCGGAAACGTATTTCATCACATCGTCCCTGCCTTCGTTCGCGAAGTCAACATCGAAGTCAGGCATTGAAACGCGCTCAGGGTTCAGGAAGCGTTCGAACAGCAGGCTGTATTTAAGCGGATCAATGTCTGTTATCCGCAGGGCGTAGGCAACAATGGAACCGGCACCTGAACCGCGGCCTGGGCCGACAGGAATGCCGCGCGCGTGAGCCCAGTTAATAAAATCGGCAACAATAAGGAAATAGCCGGTAAAGCCCATCTGTATTATGGTGTCCAATTCAAACCTGTTGCGCTCCTGTATCGCCTGCCACTCTTCCCCACCCGCTTCCGCCTTTTCAGGATAACGTTTGACAAGACCTTCTGAGGCAAGAGCTTTCAAGTAATCGTCTGCCGTGTTGTAACCTGCAGGAATTTCAAACTCAGGCAGATATTTGGGAAGGTCTTCGATTTTGACATCGGGAACTTCCACGTTGCAGCGATCGGCGATTCGCAGTGTGTTGGCAATTGCGTCAGGGAAACTAACCTCCGGAAAAAGCGAAGCCATTTCCTGCGGGGTTTTTAAATAAAACTGATCCCCGTAATATTTTTTGCGCTTTTCCTCCGTGCGCACTTTTCCCGTTCCCACGCACAAAAGCACGTCATGCGCGATGGAGTCGGACTGCTCAAGATAATGCACATCATTTGTGGCGACCAGGGGAATGCCTGTCCGCTTTGCAATGTCAAGTGTTGCATTGGTAATGTCCTTTTGGGAAAGGGCGCTTCTGAAAGTGCCGCCGGGAATGCCGTGATCTTGAATCTCAAGATAGAAATTGGGATTTCCGTTTTCGTCCTTTCCAAAAAGGTCGCGGTAAAAGTTCGCTTTTGCTGTAGCCTCTTCAAGCTTGCCGTTTTGAATGAGGCGCGGAATCTCACCTGAAGCGCAAGCGGACAAGGCGATAAGCCCGCGTGAGTATTCGGCAAGCAACTGGTCGTCAACGCGGGGGCGGTAATAAAAGCCCTCGGTGTAGGCAAAGGAGCAAAGCTTCATGAGATTGAAGTAACCTTCCCTGTTTGCCGCCAGAAGCACAAGGTGGTAATAGGCGTTTTCGCTTTCCGAACCTTTTTTGTCAAAGCGCGATGAAGGGGAAACGTAAACTTCACAGCCTATGATGGGCTTCAGATTTCCTTTGGTTTTTTTACACGCGCGAAAAAACTCTATAGCCCCAAACATATTGCCGTGGTCAGTAAGCGCCAGCGCCTTCATATCAAGCTCTTGCGCTTTTTTCACCAAACCTTCAACAGAGGCGGAAGCGTCCAACAGAGAAAAATCAGAATGTACGTGGAGATGAACAAAACCGCTCACCAAACGATGATACCCTTAAAGATGGTTTCAGGCAATGGGCTTGAAACGGGATGACTATTTAAACAGCAAACCCGTTATATTCAAGCACTTTTAAGAAGTCCTCTGGCGCATGACCTCATAAAATAATACACCTGCCGCAACTGACACATTAAGCGAATCTACGCGCCCAAACGTTGGAATGGAAATCATCGCATCGCAATTTTCCCGCAATAGCCTTGAAATGCCTGAACCTTCACCGCCGAGTATTATGGCTGTCCTGCCTGAAAGCTTAACTTCGTTCACCGCTTTCCCGCCCGGCTCCGTGCCGTAAATCCAAAAGCCTGAATCTTTTAGCTGTTCAACAGCGCGTGGCAAATTGGCAGTTTCCGCCTGCGCAACCCAGGCGGCAGCTCCCGCTGAAGTGCGCGAAACAACATCCGCGTGTTTGGCTGTGCGGCGATGGCGGGTCAATACCAAATCGACCCCGAACTGATCACAGGAGCGAAGTATCGCGCCGTAGTTATGCGGGTCAGTAATTTCATCAAGAACNGCAACCAGNACATCGGTTTTATCTTCACTTAAGCTTAAAATAAACTGCTCAAGGGAAATGTCAGCTGAGGATGAAGAATCTTCAACTTCAAGAGCAATGCCGCGGTGATCAGGCGCAAGACGATCAAGCTCTGCAGTTCCAACGCGGTCAATCCGTATTTTATACTCACCGGCAAGCGTCATAATCTCGCGCGCCCTTGGTCCAGGTTTTGCGACCAACAATGGNCCGCATGAGTGTCCTGACTTAATTCGTTCTTCTATGGCGTGAAAGCCTGAAAGGTAAATCATGTAAACTATTCTCCCCTTAAATATATTCTTGTTCAAGCATGGAGTTTTTGCAAAAACGGCTTAGCGTTTTTTCCTCGACTTAAGCATTTTTACGATAGCAAAAAACTGCTTGTCNGCGGTGGCAGCCAAAAGCGCNATTCCTGTAACTGAATAAATCACCGCGTTAATTAAAAGCGGCGCTCCTTGCGAAATAACGCGATGATTGCCGTAAAAAACTTCGGTCAAAAACGGCGATAAAAAAAGCAAGGGAATGATGGCAGCGGCAGAAATAAATATCAACTTAAAAGAATATCCGAGCGTACTTCGCAGCATAGTGATAAGCGATATCGAAGGATTTTTCCTCAAGAAATANAANAGGACAGCGGTGTTCACNGCGCTTGAAAAGCTCAACGCAAACGCAATGCCTGAACCGCGAAAGTGCGAAACCAATATTGATGCTAAAATTATGTTCACTACAAAAGAAATAATTCCCGCGATTGTCGGTGATTTCGAATCNCTTTGGGCGTAAAAAGCCGGAGCCAGAATGCGGTTTAACGCGATNAAATAAAGTCCTGGCATATGAAAAGTGAATGCGGCAAGCGTCAGCGCAACCGATTCTTCACCGAAATAGCGGGTTTGAAAAAGCAGGCGGATAAGCGTTTCACCTTGAGACAGCGCAAAAAATGTAACCGGTATTGCGATAAAAGCGATTATGTTCATCGCCGAAGTAAGGCGCTGTTTGTAAATATCCCACTGGCGCGATTTTGCGTGTTCAGCCAAATCCGGCAAAAGCACAGTTCCAATTGAAACGGCAAATACGCCAAGGATAAGTTCTTGAAGCCTTAAGGAAAACTGCAAACTTGAAACGACTCCTTCCCCCGCATTTCCCGCAAGCGCTGTGGAAACCAAATCGTTAAGCTGATACGCTGCCATCCCGATAATTGTCGGCCCTATAAGGCGCAGAACTTTTTTTGTCCCCGGATTATTCAGCGCTTTTTTTATACTCGTGAAAAAAAACCTGATTTTACTTTTGTGTTTTAATAT
>WQRS01000098.1 GCA_009786615.1 Treponema sp.
CCCGTATCATGAAGGAATTGATAAACTCATCATAATAGAAAGCTTCGTGCATGAGCGCCTGTTCTTCAGGGTTAAGTATTTCCATCAGTTCCCCGTACCACCGGGGAATATTTATTCGTTCGGGTACGGCGGTAATATCGATGAGCGCCGAAACGTTGACGTTGTTGCGGCCTATTAGATCAAGCATATCCCAAAAGCGGTTTAGATAGGCTTGCGGGATGCCGCGGCGCAAAACCATGCGTTCCATTCCGGGGACGATAATTTCTGCGGGGGCCAAAACCGTGGCACGGCGCGGTTCCAGCGGCTGGTACAGCGAAAGGATGAAATCCCTTTCTTCCGGGTTTTGCGCCACTTCGGCTATGAGTGATGACAGTTCGCTAACCAAAGGCCGCTGGGGAATTCCCACGCCAAGCCGCTCTGCCGCCATAATTCCCAAAACCATCTCGAAATTCCCGCTTTGGATGTAGCGGCCAAACTCGATAAAATCGGTGTAAAACAAAACCTGCGCTTCGGCGTACGGATCGACAGCGTTAAAGATAATTGGCGCGGAACCGCCTGATGCAAACAGCGTACCGGAAAAGACAAAACGCGGGGCGACATTAAAACCTGNGTTGTTCAGTATGTCGCGGTATACTTCCCAGCCTGAAAAGTTTTCATAACTGGGCAGGTTTTCNCGCTTTTCAAAATGCGCCCTTGTTTGCAGCTTTGCCGCGCCAATTTCAAAGTTGACGATGTTACGCCGCGATTCCAAACTCATTCCGGTAAACAGNCCGTCCATAAAAATGTACANNGAAACACTTATCATGATCGCGAATATCGTNATCGCGGTTTTCANTTTGTGNCGGGCGAGGTTACGCAAGGCAATTTTTTTCAGTTCCCAAATGCCTTTTAATGCCATTATTTTACCTCATCCGACTCAATCTGCCCGTCCCTCAAGCGGACAAGGCGGCGCGCATAATCCATAACCATAGGATCGTGAGTGGAAAAAATAAACGTTGTGCCTTCGCTTTTGTTGAGTTTAAGCATCAGTTCCAATATTTCACGGCCTATGGTGGAATCAAGGTTCGCAGTCGGCTCATCAGCGAGGATTATCGCNGGTTTTTTCACCAGCGCGCGGGCAATCGCCACCCGCTGCTGCTGTCCGCCTGACATTTCCTTTGGNCGCCGCCGCGCCATCCCCTCAAGACCGACNTCCTCAAGCGCTTTGAATGTCCGCTCTTTTACCTCGTTTGCTTCAATGCCAAGCAGCGTAAGCGGGAAAGAGACGTTTTCTTCGACCGAAAGCACCGGAATTAAGTTATATGCTTGAAAGATAAAGCCGATGTTGTGCCGGCGCAGGAGCGCCAACTGCTTGCTGGTCATAGCTCCCGTTTGTTCGCCGCCAACAGTCATCGTGCCGCTTGTAAGCGTATCAAGGCAGCCTGCCAGATGGAGAAACGTGGACTTGCCGCTCCCNGAAGGGCCTGCAATCGCGGAGAACTCCCCGCTTTGGAACTCCAGATTCACCCCGCGCAAGGCATGCACGACNTGGCTGCCAAGTCCGTAGTCTTTNACGAGATTTTCCGCCTTGACAACTGCCATGCGCACCATCCTTGCCTGATTTAACTATATTTCAATTATATAACATAAATATGCGTATTATCATTAAAAAATAATAAAAATTTTTGTTTGCAGAATAACAATTGTAATGTATAATACTTGGATACGAAGTGCTGTACAATCCTGTACAGTAAAAAATCATAAGGATAGTGGTAATCAAGATGAATTACGAACTTGCATTTGTAATTGGGATCATTGGGGCTGTTATTGCCCTGGTGTTCGCCATGATCCAGCGCAAACGGGTTATGGGTTTTTCGGAAGGCACGGATACGATGAAACGAATTGCTGCCTACATCAGACGGGGGGCGAACGCCTACCTGAAGCGCCAATTTAAGACGGTGGCTGTCTTTTGGATAGCCATGGTCACAATTTTGGCCGTTCTGGCGATTTTAGGCTTTGCTTCGCCGTTTATCCCCTTTGCCTTCATCATCGGCGGCGGTTTAACACAACTGTCAGCATTTATCGGCATGAGAATCGCAACACAAGCCAACGTACGCACCGCCGCTGCCGCCAAAGACAGCCTTAACAAGGGGCTGCGGGTTGCATTTTCATCAGGTACAGTGCTTGGATTTACCGTTATTGGCTTTTCGCTTTTGGACGTATCGCTGTGGTTCTTGATTTTGCGATTCGTTTTTGACCTTCCTCCGGCTGAAATCGCGGAAAACATGGTTATGTTCGGCGTTGGCGTGGCGGCTTTTGCCCTGTTTGCCCGTGTCGGCGGCGGTATTTTTACCAAGGCCGCTGACGTTGGTGCGGATCTGGTGGGCAAAGTCGAAGCCGGCATCCCCGAAGACGATCCCCGCAACCCCGCTGTCATCGCCGACAACGTAGGCGATAACGTAGGTGACGTTGCCGGAATGGGAGCTGACCTTTATGAAAGCCACATCAAAGCAATGCACGCCGCCATTGCGCTGGGATTTGCCGCGTTTGTCGGGCACGATCTCATGTGGGCGAGTATGTTCCTGCCTGTGGCGCTGGCGGTTGTCGGCGTACTGGCAGCCCTCATAGCCACGTTTTTGGTTCGCACTAAGGAAAATGCCTCCCAAAAGCAACTGCTCAATACGCTGCGCACAGGGGAATACGGCTCGGCGATTATTGCCGCCATAGGTTTTGCACCTGTGATTTTCTTTATCATGGGACCGGAATATTGGCTTGGGCTTTACATCGCCACAGTAATCGGTTTGGTCGCCGGATGTTTAATCGCCTACTTCACCGAATACTTCACGTCTTCGCACTATAAACCTACACTGGATCTCGCCGCGGCATCAGAGACCGGATCCGCCACCGTTATCATCGCTGGTGTTTCGCTGGGGATGAAGTCAACCATCGCGCCCATGCTGATTATATCAGGCGCTGTGGCGCTCAGCTTTATTGCAGGCGGCGGCGTTTTGGGAGCGGGCGACATGGCGGCTCTTAATCTGCACCGGGGGCTGTACGCCATCGGGCTTGCCGCTGTCGGCATGCTTTCCACGCTTGGCATGACACTTGCATGTGACGCTTACGGACCTGTTGCAGACAACGCAGGCGGCATTGCGCAGATGGCCGGAATGGGAGATGAAGTGCGCGAGCGAACGGACGCGCTGGATGCTCTGGGCAACACAACCGCTGCAACCGGCAAAGGTTTCGCAATCGGATCGGCGGCGCTCACATCCTTGTCGCTGTTGGTCTCCTATATAAACATCGCCTTCGGGCACGTCGGATACGAGATGTATTTGAGTATCAGAAACCCGTCTGTATTGATTGGGATGTTCATAGGCGGAATGCTTGTTTTCGTCTTTGCGGCGATGACTATGTCGGCAGTGCAACGCGCCGCCGGAAGCATCGTGAAAGAAGTGCGCAGGCAGTTTAAAGAGATAAAAGGTATCATGGAAGGTACTGCCGAACCTGACTACGAAGTCTGCATCGACCTGTGTACGAAAAACGCTTTGCGCGAAATGGTTCCGCCGACCATACTGGGTGTCGCCACGCCTATAGTAACAGGGATTATCTTCGGGCTTGAGGCTGTTGTCGGCTTGATTGGCGGTGCAACCGTGCTCGGTTTTGCCGTGGCGGTCTTCATGGCTAACGCCGGCGGCGCGTGGGATAACGCCAAAAAGTACATAGAGTCAGGCGCGTACGGTGGCAAAGGTTCTGAGTGCCACAAAGCTGCCGTCATAGGCGACACCGTAGGCGACCCGTTCAAAGATACCGCCGGCCCGTCCATAAACATTTTGTTTAAGCTGGTTTCAACGGTTTCCATGGTTTTTGTGGGCATTATCGCCTACTTCACCATTGTGTAACGCTTAAGTAATCTGTTGAATTACGCCGGTTTCCCTTGAGCCGGCCCTCATTTTACATTCGGGCTGTCCGGAAAGTCGTTTTTGGACAGCCTTTTTTATTTTTCCAGCCTGATTAAGCTTTTATTTTCCTGATAAATTGTCGATAATTGAAGTAATGACTTGAAAAATTCTTTCATTTAAAAAAGGGCTTTGCTGTGATCGTCGTTATTACTTTGTCATTAGTTATGTCTTTGATCATAGGGGTTTACGCTCTTTTTCGGGGACAGAGCAACAAAAGGAATTATTTTCTCCTCATGCAGGCGGCGATCTGCGTTTACCTTGTTGGGTATCTTTTGGAGTTAACCAGCACGAATGCGGAAGCGGCTTTCACAGCAGTTAAAGTTTTGTACATTGGCGGTTTCTTTTTGGCACCGCTGGCGTTCTTTTTTGTCGCCGAATATTGTGATGTAAAGCTTCACCCGTTTTTGGTAAAAGCGCCAATGATCCTTATCGCGGCACTGGCAGTCCTTGCCATGTGGACAACGGAAATATACAGGCTTGTGTATGTGGATTTTAGTTACGATCCCATAGTAAGCAAACATTTGATTTTTACTCCCGGAATCCTTTATTTTTTAATTCGCATTTTTGTACTTGCCTGCATTGCTGCGATAGTAGTAACAATGATCTTCACATTACGAAAATGGAAAGGTAAATACCGCAACAGGCTGTTGGTTTTTTTCGGCTGTGCGATCATTCCTTCAGTAACTGAAATCATTTATGTTGCGACCATTATTATGCGGATTAACCCTTATCACATTAACTTCACCCCGTATTCAGTGGCATTATGAGCTTTTTTCTTTACGCGGGTGTTGTGAGGTTTAACATCTTCGAGGTAATTTTTGCGGCAACCATAAGCGCAATGGATCACATAAAAGAAGGGTTTGTTCTTGTGGATGAGGATAATAATTATCTTGCTTCAAACCCGGCGGCTGAAGAAATGTTTCCAGGCATTGGAAGCATACAAAAAGGTGAACCTGTTTCCACGGTAAAAAACTGGCCTATTGAACTTACAAATATCGAAAGTAATTCCATTGAATTTTCAATGGGCGACTTTGAGGAAGTGCATTTTAGGGCAAGCATAAGCCCGGCGTATACGCAGGACAAGGCGCTTATGGCAAAAATTATAATTCTAAGCGATATAACATACAGTGTGGAGCTTTTGAAAAAGCTGAGGAATGCCGCCGCTTATGACAACCTTACAGGGCTTTTCAACAGGAAACATTTTTATGAACTTGCCGCTGAAAGTATAAAAAGAGCGCAAAGGAATTCCCGGCCGGCTTATGCGGGAATGCTTGACATAGATTTTTTCAAAAAAGTCAACGACACCTACGGTCACGATGCGGGGGACATAATCCTTCAGTCAACGGCCGCCATTATCCGCCAAACAATCCGCTCCTACGATCTTGTCGGGCGTTATGGGGGCGAGGAATTCGCCTTTGTTATTACCGACATGGAATGTGAAGCGATGCTTAAAATGGTGGAACGGATAAGGGAAAATATAGAAAACCATGTTACCACGTATGAAAAAGAGTTTTTACAAGATGTCCGGGGCAGAGAAATAAGCTACCAAAAGTTTTCGATAAAAATCACCTGCAGCATTGGTGTTATCAAGTTTTCAGACGATGATTCACTTGAGAGCGCACTGAAAAAAGCTGACGTTGCCCTTTATGCCGCAAAAAACGGCGGGCGCAATCAGGTGAAGTTTTGCGAAGGTTTAGTGCAAAGCAGCGCCGCGTAACAGTTCGAGGTTTTGATCCCTGCGCCGGCCCCACAACGCCGTTGTGTTCCATCAGCTCAACCAGCCGCGCGGCGCGGTTGTAACCGACTTT
>WQRS01000099.1 GCA_009786615.1 Treponema sp.
TAAGCGTCTTGTGAACACTTTCAGGCACATTGTGGTACTGGTACAGTCTACCGTTTAAGAATTTTACTTCCAAAGTGCCGTTTTCGTAACCTACTGATTCTACGTTTGATGATTTTACAGGGATTCGATTCATGCCTTAACTGTCAGTAAAATTCCACTCCAGCAGAAGGCTCCTGGAGGCTGGTGTACTCAGGTCGAATTGGTCTATCTGCAACAGGAACTACAATTCTGTAATGAGAAAAATTTTAACATAGTTTGATTTTTGCAAGCATAGCATAAAGGGGCTATCCTTAATCTCTCGGACAGCCCCTTAATCGCACTGACTACGCCCACTTGATAAAGCCCGTGCGGTACGGATGCACCAAAGCTTCATGTTTGGGCAAAATGCGCACGGTGTGACCTTGAAAGCCCGTGTCACCGCACTCAATCTTGACTTGATAGCGGTATGCGTTTCCGTCTTGCCCTGCGGCTTTCATTTCCGAACGTCTTGCATTTTTGATGCTGGCGGTGCGGTTGGAAACTGCGCCGTGGTAAAGCTCTACCTGCACTTCTTCAGGGGTGAGCGGCCCAAGTTCGATGCGCGCCGTCACCGTAAGAATATCGCCGCGCTGCATCACAGGTCTTGCGGTGGACTCGATCTTTGAAATGCTGATACCATCCCACGCCTGGCGCAGTTTGGAAAGGTATGAGGCAAGCGCTTTGGATTCCTGATAGTTGTCTTTTTTCAGGCGGTGGTAATTTTTGAGCGCGGGCAGGTAGAACTTGTTGGAATAGTCAATTAGCATCCTGTGGCTGGACATGGACTGACCATTTCCCGCATACAGTTTTTCATCATTCTGATCCACTCGCGGGGAAGACCGTCCCTGCCCCTTTGGTAAAACATGGGGATTATTTCCCGCTCCAAAAGATCATAAATCGCGTTGCTTTCGATTTCGTCCTGTAAATGCGTGTCCTCGTATTCCTCGCCGCGCCCAATCGCCCAGCCGACTTCGTTCGTGTACGCCTCGTCCCACCAGCCGTCCATGACCGAACAGTTAAGCACGCCGTTCATCGCCGCTTTCATGCCGCTGGTTCCTGAAGCCTCAAGCGGGCGGCGCGGTGTATTAAGCCACACGTCTCCGCCGGAAGTAAGGTACTTCGCAACGGTCATGTCGTAGTTTTCGATAAACACGATGCGGCTTGTCACGTCATGTTTTTCGGCGAAGTGAACAATATCGCGGATAAGATCCTTGCCGGGCAGGTCATTGGGATGTGCCTTGCCGGCAAAGATGAGCTGCACCGGAAAGTCAGGATCGCGCACGAGGCGGAGCAGGCGCTCAGGATCGCGAAGAAGCAGGTTGCCGCGNTTGTACGTGGCAAAGCGGCGGGCAAANCAGAGAGTGAGCGCGTACGGCGAAAGGGCATCTTCGGCCTGGCGAATGCGGCGTTCGGTGGCTCCCGTCCGCTTGTGCTGCTCAAGAATGCGCTCGCGGGTAAAGGCCACAAGGCGCTCGCGGCGGCGTTCGTGTGTGCGCCATAGTTCCTCATCAGATATGCGATCCATGCGGTTCCAGATCGCCAAATCAGTTGGTGACTCATCAAAGTTCGGACCGAAGTAACGATCCAAAAGATCACCCATGCTCGAAGAAACCCACGTTCTCGGATGAACGCCGTTGGTAACGTGCCCGATTGGTACTTCATCAAGCGGAAGTCCCGGCCACAGCGCNTTCCACATATCGCGGGAAACCACGCCGTGTAANCCGGCAACGCCGTTTGCATAAGCGGCAAGTCTTAAGGCAAGGACGGTCATGCAGAAGGTTTCGTGATCGTCATACGGGCGCTCACGCCCAAGGCTTAAGAAATCACGCCACGAAATGCCTAAAATCTGCGGCCATGTGTTAAAATACTTTTCCAAAAGGGCGATGTCAAAACGCTCGTTTCCGGCGGGAACGGGAGTGTGCGTGGTGAAAATATTTGTAGGCCACAACGCTTCCCGCGCTTCTTCAAAAGTGAACTTGTGCTCAAGCATAAGTTCGCGGATGCGCTCAAGTCCCAAAAAGGCNGAATGCCCCTCGTTCATGTGAGTTGCGGCGGGNTTGATTCCCATCGCCCGTAAAGCGCGAATTCCGCCGATTCCCAGAAGAATTTCCTGCTGCATACGGCGCTCTTTATCCCCGCCGTACAAAGCCGCGGTGATATTGCGCAAATCCTGGGCGTTTTCATGGATATTGGTGTCAAGAAGGTACAGAGAAGAGCGCCCGACCTTGACTTCCCAAATCTGGGCAATCACCATCCGCCCCGCCATTTCAACCGATATTTTGATAGCCTCGCCGTCTTTGTCGGTTTTCAGTTCCACCGGCATATTGTACCAGTCGTTTTCAGGATAGCTCTCCTGCTGAAAACCATCGGCATTCAGGTACTGCACGAAGTAACCCTGGCGGTACAAAAGCCCAATGCCAACCAGCGGCAAGCCCATGTCCGAAGCTGTCTTCATGTGATCCCCGGAAAGGATGCCCAAGCCGCCTGAATAAATCGGCAGGGAAACGTCCATACCGTATTCCATAGAGAAATAGGCAACCACATCTTTTCGGGAACCCCGATACCACGTTTTGCCCTTTTTATAGTGCATGAAGCGGTTGTAGGTCTCTTTAAGAGCCGCAAGGTACGAATCGTCCTTTGCGACCTCCGCAAGCCGCTCCTGGCTTACCATCCCCAGTGCACGCACCGGGCTCTGTTTGGATTGAAGCCAAACATCATAATCCAGGCGGATAAAGAGCTCAACCGCGGCAAAATTCCATGAAAGCCATAAATTTCTGGCGATCTCTTCCAGTGGTTTTAATTGAGTAGGTAGTTTTGGTTTTACGGTGTATGTTGAAATGTTCATAAAATAAAGGATATGCTCCAAAGTGACGGTTGTCAATGCATATTATGGCGACAAACGAAGTTTTTTTCAACATTTATCCGGCTTGGGAGCCCTTGAAAAAGGGCTTAAAACTGCTTTTTCCGCTCATAATGAGCCATAATACTGTCAAGAATGTCCTTCAAAACGGCAATTATGGGAATTGCGGCAATCATGCCAAAAATACCTGCAAGCGCGCCGCCGACAGTTATGCTGATAATTACAAGCAGGGGGCTAAGCGAAAAAGAGCCGCTCATCAGCTTAGGCTGAATTATGTTTGCGTCAATTTGCTGGACGGTAAATAACGCGGCGGCGGCAATCAGCCCCATGGTAAGACCTTGCGTGAAAGCAACAACAATCACAGCGGCAAGCGTGCCAAAAATCGATCCGAAGTATGGAATATAATTTACAACGCCCAGCATTAAGCCAAGCACCAGCGCATACGGGGAGCCGAGAATTAACAGGAGAACTGTTGCAAGGATGCCGAGTATTATTCCGTCAATTGTTTGAGTGCGGATATATTGCCTGAAATTATGATTAAGCCTTGCAAAATGTTCGACAATCATATCTGATATTTCGTTGGTGGTAACAAGCCTGATCAAGCGCTGGGCGAAGATTTTGAATTTGTCTTTTTCAAGCAAAATATATATTGAAGCGATAAACGCAATGATCCCTGAAAAAACGGTTGCTCCTGCACCGACCAAAATATTTATTGGGCGGGAAAGATTTTCAATTCTGAATTCGCTGAAAAAATCACCGATTATAACAAGTAATGCATCAGCGCTGATATGCCAGCCGAACAAATCCATTTCGTTAAAACGTTCAACAACACGCAAAACACTTTCCCAGTATGCGGGGATATTTGCGATGAAAAAAGCGACACTAGAAATAATTGCGGGAACTATCAAGTTTATGATAAGCGCAATGAGCGCAAGCAAAAAAAGGAAAGCGACAAGTATGCTTAATTGTTTTTGCCTTTTTAGAATAAATTTGGTGTTTGTTTTTGCCAGTAAATTTTGAATTGCGCTGCGCGGAATGTTGATGATATACGCAAGCAAAAAGCCATAAAAAAACGGGGCAATTATTTCCAGTGCCCGCCGTACAATGTTTGCGAAAAAAGCCATTTCGCCTGAAATTCTGTAAGCTGCGATAATCGCAAGCCCAAGCAAAAAATATGGCAATAGCGCCCTGTATTTTTTCTCCTGCTCTTTATTCATACAGTTAATTATTCACCATGTTTCCAGCAAATTTAGATGCTAAAGCTAAGTCTTCGGCGTTTGGTCTTCCGCGATGCAATATAGCAAAAGATCCCCGGCAGAAAAAACGCTCAGGCGAAACCGGGATATTTTTTTTCATAAGTTCTTTCTCCATTTTTTTATATGGTTTTAACGCAATTGCTGATGTGCCGAATAACACAACTGACTTTACGTTTTCCGGCTCAAGGTTTTCTATAAACTTCTGGAGGTTTTTATCAAGATCTCCTCCATAAACTGAACCGCCAAGAAAAAGCAAATCAACTTTGCCGTCCAGCGGTGAATTGCAGCTTTCTGCCTGTGTACCTAAAGCGTTTGCAATCGCATTGCCCAACTTTTTGGTATTTCCTGAACGTGAGAAATAACGAACCGCGATTTTCATTCTAAAAGTCCTTTATTGGTTTTTGGTTTTTGCCGCTCTTTCGGCGGCGTAATAATTTTCAGACTTCTATGCAGATTTTCTATTTTTATTTCCGCATATTNCCCGCCAAAATCTCCATCCAATGTCCATGCCACAGGTTCCGCAGATTCAAAGGCAATTTTTTTCGCTTTACGCATAACAAGTAAATCCGTTTTTTCTTCATGTGTCAATAACGAAGAAATAATTTCCTGTTGATCCTTCAATGTTTTCGGTTGCCGTATAAGGATAACTTCAAATAAACCGTCATCCATTTGCGCTCCCATTTCTTTTGGAAGTTTAATTCCCGCGATAAAGCGCGCGTTTCCGATAATGCCAAGAATATAATCACCTGAAAACTTTTCGCCGTCAAGCGTAATCACGCAGTGAGAAGGCCCGGCAGAAACAAATCGCCTGACTCCTTCCAAAAAATACGCAAGTTTCCCAAGCAGGTTTTTTATGTTTTGCGGCGTTGCGTACGGCACATCTGTGAACATTCCAAAAGCGGCAACATACGAAAAATACTTATCGCCGAAACGCCCAATATCAAACTCGTTTGGCACCCCGTTCACAATAAGATTTGCCGCCCGGCGAATGTCTTTTGGAATGCCAAGCGAAGCGGCGAAATCGTTTACTGTGCCTGATGGAATAATTCCTAGCGTAGGAGGTTTTTCAAAAGACAAAAGCGCGTTCACCGCTTCGCCGATTGTGCCGTCTCCGCCTGAACAAACAACGCAGTGATAATTTACGGCATAAGAAGCGATTATTTCATTGACTTCACCCGGAGATTGTGTTGGGTAAACGGTTACCAAAAAGCCTGATGCTGTAAATTTGTCCACAACATCAAAAAGGCGGCCGGGGAAATTCCGCACACCGGAGTGAGGATTAAAAACTAACAATATGTTTTTTAGGTAACCCAAACAACATTCTCCATTTTCTCTATTATACCATGTTTGTAAACTATGTTTGCAAGAAACTTAAACTTCCGTAACAAGCGCTCCGCTTTTTCCGTCCCGCACGTTTTCCAAAAGCGCAAACTCCCCAGCCGCCCCCGAAGGAAAGTCCGCAAGCCGCCTTCTTCCGCCGCGCGCCAAAACCAGTCCCCGCTCGCTGCAGCCGTATCTGCCCCAAAAATCCCCCGCCGGAAATTCATCCGAAATAACGCGCACTTTTAGCGCTTTGCGGTTTTCCGCCTTTTTGCCGTCGG
>WQRS01000100.1 GCA_009786615.1 Treponema sp.
AAGACATGCAAGCCCGTGTTTGCCCGCGATGCTCTTCATCAATTCCATGATGATCTGGTTATGGTCTGTTGCGATGTTTGTTGTTGTAAAAATCGGAGCCAATTCATACTGCGCCGGAGCGACTTCGTTGTGTTTTGTTTTTGCGTAAACGCCGAGTTTCCACAGTTCTTCATCAAGCTCTTTCATGAAAGCGGAAATTTTCGGCTTTATGCTGCCAAAATAGTGATCCTCAAGTTCCTGACCCTTGGGCGGGCGGGCGCCGAATAAGGTTCTGCCTGTGTAAATCAAGTCGGGGCGCTTTAAAAACATTTCCTTATCAATAAGAAAATACTCCTGCTCCGCTCCTACCGTCGTAATTACACGGGTCGTTTCCGTATCGCCAAAAAGCCTGAGGATGCGAAGAGCCTGTTTATCAATCGCTTCCATGGAACGGAGCAGCGGCGTTTTTTTGTCCAGCGCTTCGCCGGAATACGAACAAAACGCCGTTGGTATGCAAAGCGTTCCGTCTTTGATAAACGCGAACGAGCTTACATCCCAGACGGTGTAGCCCCTGGCTTCAAAAGTAGCACGCAGCCCGCCTGACGGAAAACTGGACGCATCGGGTTCCCCCCTGACAAGTTCTTTGCCGGAAAACTCCATGATGATCTTTCCGTCGCCGGCGGGCGATATAAATGAATCGTGCTTTTCCGCTGTAGTTCCTGTCATGGGCTGGAACCAGTGCGTAAAATGTGTCGCGCCGTTTTCAACAGCCCACTCTTTCATTGCGCTTGCGACAACATTGGCAACATCAAGTTCAAGACGAGTCCCCTGCCGAATTGTTTTTTTAAGCGGCTTGTAAATATCCCGGGGAAGCCGCTGCTTCATCACCGCGTCATTAAAAACCATACTTCCGAATAAAGCCGGTATGTCTTTCACCTGTAGTTCCTCCCCATGCTGCTGGTTTTACAGCAGCTCAATACCTGCACTCTGGCAGCCTGAAATTGTTTTTTCGTCCCACACAGATACCTGCACNTCGCCAATGTGCGCTTTCCCAAGCAGAAGCATACAGGTTCGTGACTGCCCGATNCCGCCGCCTATTGNCAACGGCAGTTTCCCTTCCAGCAGCATTTTATGGAACGGAAGGCTTTTGCGGTGTTCGCATTTCGCTTTTNCAAGCTGGGCGTCCAGCGATTGCTCGTCAACACGAATACCCATCGAAGAAATTTCAAACGCACACTGCAGNACATCGTTCCAGAAAACAATATCACCNTTTAATGCCCAATCATCATAATCAGGGGCGCGTCCGTCATGCTTAATGCCCGACTTTAAAACATCGCCAATCTGCATAATGAACGCGGTCTTGTGCTCTTTTAAGTAAGCGTTCTCCCTTTCCTTTGGGCTCATGTGCGGAAACATATCTTCNAGNTGCTGGGTTGTGACAAATTTCACATCCCGCGACAGGCTGACTTTCAAAGCCGGAAACTGCGCGTTTATTGTATCCGAGGTGTCGCAAATCGCGCCGACAATGGCGGTAACAACCTGCTTCAGATACTCTTCAGTGCGCGTTGCCCTGTCGATAACCTTTTCCCAATCCCACTGATCAACATAAATTGAATGGAGGTTATCCATTTCCTCATCCCGGCGTATGGCGTTCATGTCGGTGTACAAGCCTTCGCCTACGGGGAAACCGTACTTGTGCAATGCCATGCGTTTCCACTTCGCAAGAGAATGGACAATCTGCGCGTTTGTTTTTGTTTCCAGGATGTCAAACTCGACCGGACGTTCAATACCGTTCAAGTCATCGTTCAAACCCGTCTGCGGCTCAACAAAAAGCGGCGCGGAAACGCGCTTAAGCTTGAGGGCGCGCGCAAGGTTATCCTCGAAAATCCTTTTAATCGCGCCGATGGCGGTCTGGGTTTCATACACAGGCAGAACTGGCCGGTAGCCGACAGGTACACTCAATTTACTCATATACTGCTCCTTTTATGCTTTACCTAAAGCAAAATGATGCAAACACAAAAAAGGCGCTCATCACACGATGGAAAGTATTCCCGCTCGTCTGATGAACGCCTTTGTTCAACACGGCAAGTATGCAAGAAAGAGAGATTTATGTCAAGCGGCTTTTCGCTCATCCAATCATCGCGGCAAAGTACCTGTGCACGGCCGTATCTTCGGTAAGTTCGGGGTGAAACGAAACGCCCAGCTGGTTTTTCCACCGCACCGCCACAATGCGGCCGTCAACTTCCGCCAGAACAGATACGCCCTGTTTTGCTTCCTTCACATACGGTGCCCGGATAAACGTCATGGGAATGGTGCCCTGGTCTGCGAATGAGCTTTCGGCGCAAAAACTCCCAAGCTGCCTGCCGTACGCGTTTCTGCTCACCGTAACTGGCAGCGTTGCAAAGTGGGAATCCGGCTGAAGCTCTATGTGTTCCGCCAAAAGGATGAGCCCCGCGCAGGTTCCCAGAACAGGCATCCCGTCGGCGATTTTTTTACGCAGAGGTTCCAGCAAATGCAATTCCCGAAGGAGCTTACCCTGCACGGTACTTTCCCCGCCGGGCAATACGAGTCCGTCAAAATGCCTGTTTACATCTTCGGCCTTTCGGATTTCAAAACTCGCAATTCCCAGCGAGTCAAACATCCGGCGGTGCTCAAGAAAAGCGCCCTGCACGGCCAATACCGCTATGGTCATTTACCGCGTTCTGCCATAAGAAGTTCGATTTCCTGCTCGTTGATACCGACCATTGCTTCGCCCAAATCTTCGGAAAGTTCGGCAATCAATTTCGCGTCATTGAAGTTGGTAACAGCCTTGACGATGGCGGCGGCCCGCCGCGCGGGATCGCCTGACTTGAAAATCCCTGAACCCACAAAAACGCCTTCCGCGCCCAATTGCATCATCAGCGCGGCATCGGCGGGGGTGGCAACGCCGCCTGCGGCAAAGTTTACCACTGGGAGTTTTTTGTTTTCCGCCACATAACGCGCCAGCTCAAAGGGAACCGCCAGCTCTTTGGCGGCGTTGTAAAGCTCATCTTCCCGCAGAGAAGCAAGAGCGCGAATCTCTCTATTTATTTTCCGCATATGCCTGACCGCCTGTATTATATCGCCGGTGCCCGGTTCGCCTTTTGTGCGGATCATCGAGGCCCCTTCGTTAATGCGGCGCAGCGCCTCGCCCAAATCCTTTGCCCCGCAGACAAACGGCACCTGGAACTCCCGCTTGTTTATGTGGTAAAGATCGTCCGCCGGAGAAAGCACCTCGCTCTCGTCGATGTAGTCAATTTCCAGCGCCTGCAAAATCTGCGCTTCCACAAAATGCCCGATGCGGACTTTTGCCATGACGGGGATTGAAACCGCGCTTTGTATTTCCTTTATGAGTTTTGGATCACTGGAACGCGATACTCCGCCAACCGCCCGAATATCCGCCGGTATCCTTTCCAGCGCCATAACCGCGCACGCCCCGGCGTCCTGCGCTATCCTCGCCTGTTCCTGCGTGGACACGTCCATTATCACGCCGCCTTTAAGCATCTGCGCAAGGTTCTTGTTAAGTTCATATCTGTTTTCTTTCATGTTTGCCTCATCTCATGTTTCCTGGATAAATGTAGGATATCGTGTGTTTATTTAAGGTTTTTTGTCAAGGGCATCCGCGCAATTGCCGGAATGCGTCAAAAACCTCTTGCATATTTCATACTACTTTTTATATTATACACTGGCTTAGGCGCTTTGTAATGCAGCGCTTTCATATTAATTAAGGAGTTTTTATGAATGTAAAGGATGTGTACAAGGAATTTCTTACGGTGGACGATGCGGTAAGCCTCGACTTTGAATCAGTGAAAAATTTGCAGGAGACATACTCCAACAAGCTNAAAGTAGTTTTGTCCGGCGGCAAATATTTTACGAAAGCGGAAAACGCCCATTTTATCGATCATGAGGGAAACAAATGGTACGACATGATGGGCGCGGTAGGCGTAATGACGGTCGGCAACAANAACGAGTTTATTTGGCANAACATCGAAAAGATATTTAANGCGAAATCCTACGCGATGGGNGCTGTTTCCTANCATAACATCGCCGCCGCGTTTTACCGCAACCTCGCCCTTACCACGCCAAACCAGGCTCTGACCAAAGCGCAGATTGGCGGCAGCGGGGCTGAGGCCAATGAGGGCGCGCTTAAGCTGTGTAAAATCGCCAAGCGCGATAATCCCCAAAAAACCAANATACTTTCNACNTTTGGCGCCTTTCACGGAAAGACAACCGGGGCGGTCTCCCTCGGCGGCAAGGATACATGGTGGGCGCATCAGGGCAAACTCCTTTTGGATCAGGTAACGCACATTAAGTTTAACGATGTGGAAGCCTTGAAAAAAGAGCTTTCATCAGGCATTTATCAGGGCTTTATAATGGAGCCGATTCAGGGCGAAGGCGGCGTGAATGTAGCAACGGAAGAGTTCATGAAGACCGCCCGGGAATACTGCACAAAGTACGATACGATCTTCGTACTGGACGAAGTTCAGACCGGCTGCTGCCGCACGGGCAAATTCTGGGCCTGCCAGTGGTGGGACGTAATCCCTGACGTGATAACCTTCGGCAAAGGCATTTCCGGCGGCATCATTCCGCTTGCCGGTTACATCGCCAGGCCTGAAGTCTATGACGCCGCTTACGGCTCTCCGCAGACCGCCTTTCACCATACCGCGACCTATCAGGGGAACGCCTATGCCTGTGCGGCCGGTATTGCCTCAATACAGTATATGCTCGAGCACGACCTTTCGGCAAAGGCCATAGAAAACGGACAGTTCATCGTGAACGCCATGAACGAAGCGTGGAAAAAATATCCGGGCATCATCAAGGATGTCAGAGGCAAAGGCTGCCTTATCGGTGTGGAGTTTGAGAACATACCAGAGGACAAAAAGCACAAATACCCCAACAACAGCTTCTGGTCAGAGCCGTGCGAAATGTATTTCTCAAACGAGTTCCGCATCCAGATAATGCACTCGTTTAACAACCCCAAGGTGTTCCGCTGGCTTCCGCCGCTTACCGCGACGAAGGAAGATTTGCAATACGCGCTTGACGCGTTTTCAAAATCAGTTGAATACGTGTACGGACTTTCCAAAGAGTAAGGTTTACTTACCACGCTTTGGGCTTGCTGTGCGGGGACGTAATGGTAAATGTTTGCCCGGAAGGCTCTACCAGATAGAGACCCTTATCCAGGGCATACTCCCTTACGTCCTCTTTTACAATAACTCCCGCAACGGCTCCCAGAAACACGCGATTGTTTATTTCCTTCATCTGCTTGGCTGTTTCTTCCTGGCTTGCGGCTACTTCCCGCAATATCGCCCAAATCGTCTCCGCCGTAGGCGCTTCGGCTGTTTGTATTTTTTCCATTCCGATACTCCCCTGCCCTCTACTATAATACCTTTTGCCGGGATTGGCAAATGAGAAACGTTCTTTAAATGGCCTTCCCCTTCTCTCTCGTTTGTCGGCATAACAGGCTTGGCACACCGGGCGATATTGTTTTTTTAACGGCAATAGAGCATAATTGTAGTATGAAAAAATTGAGAAAGCGTACTTATTTCAAGCGGAGAAGCAAGGGCTTCTCAATCCTAGAGAGGCAACGACATGGGTATGGAAATTTTACTGGTAGGCGCGCTGATTGTTGGACTTCCGCTTATCATCGCGGGGCTGGTATCTTCCTGGCGTGACAAACGCCAGGAAGAGCAGGGCTCCCTGCACGATTGAAT